>JBJMGZ010000453.1:0-13727 GCA_045807605.1 Thermoanaerobaculia bacterium
AGGAGGTGACATGATCCGGCTCTCGACATAGGTGGTGAGGCCCTCGTTTCCGACAGAACGAGCTCGTTGAGCCGCTCCCCCAGCCCGCGGTCGACGTAGGCCGTTCACAGCGCCGGTTGGTGCTCGCGGCTCGCATGCCACAGCGCGAGCACAAGGAGAGTGCCATCCTCAGCCTTGTAGTAGATGAAGTGTCCGACGCGGGACTTGACTTGCTGCTCGGGTGGAGATCTTGACCCGAAGTGCCATGCTCAACCGTGTTTCGGCAACGACTGCAGCACTTCTTCGAGAGTGACGTACTCGCCCCGCTCGATCTCGGCCATGGCGGCAAGGAGCTCGTTCTCCTGCGCTTCGGTGAGCAAGAAACTTTCGTCAGCGCCGCGAGTGACGACGGCCACGACCGCTCCTTCCGGAAGGGAGAGGCCCTCCACAACGATCTTCCCGTTGACGATGGTTCCGGTGGCGACTTGCATGCTGCAAAGAGTACTCCGAAAAGCGCGAAGACGCGACTGGATGTAGAGCCGCTCCTCAGGGGCCCCGACCGCGATCTTCGGAGCGGGCATCGATATACTTCCTCCGCCGGATGGCGGATCCTCCGCCCCTGGCTGGGAGGGCAACCCGATGCACACCCGCACCCTCGGCACCCACGGTCCCCGCGTCTCCGCCCTCGGCCTCGGCTGCATGGGAATGTCCGACCTCTACGGCCCCGCGGATGAGGCCGAGAGCATCGCCACCATCCATGCGGCTCTCGACGCCGGCATCAACCTGCTCGACACCGGCGACTTCTATGGCATGGGCCACAACGAGATGCTGATCCGCGAGGCCCTGAAGGGCCGCCCGCGCGAGCAGGTCGTGATCAGCGTCAAGTTCGGAGCGATGCGCGATGCGGCCGGCGGATGGGTGGGCATCGACACGCGGCCCGGCGCGGTCAAGAACTTCCTCGCCTACACGCTGCGGCGGCTCGGCACCGATTACGTGGACATCTACCGCCCCGCCCGCGTCGATCCCGCGGTGCCGATCGAGGAGACGGTCGGCGCCATCTCGGAGATGGTCAAGGCCGGGTATGTCCGGCACATCGGGCTGTCGGAGGCCGGGTCCGAGACGATCCGGCGGGCGCAGGCGGTCCACCCGATCGTGGACCTGCAGATCGAGTACTCGCTGTTCTCGCGCGGGATCGAGACGGGAGTGCTGCCGACCTGCCGCGAGCTCGGCATCGGCATCACTGCCTATGGGGTGCTGTCCCGCGGTCTGTTGAGCGGCCACTGGTCCAGGGAGCGCACCGGGGGCGGCCGGGACTTCCGCGCCTACAGCCCCCGGTTCCAGGGTGAGAACCTCGATCGCAACCTCGGACTCGTCGAGGCTCTCCGCTCGGTCGCGGAGTCGAAGGGCGTTACGGTCGCGCAGGCCGCGATCGCCTGGGTGCTCTCCCGCGGCTCGGACATCGTGCCGCTGATCGGAGCGCGGCGGCGCGACCGGCTCGCCGAGTCCCTGGGCGCCCTCGATCTCAACCTTACGGATGACGACCTCGCCCGCATCGAGCAGGCGGTGCCGGCCGAAGCCGTGGCCGGCGATCGCTACAACGAGCACGCCATGGCGCAGCTAGACAGCGAGCGCGGCTGAGCCTTCCTGGGAGCGCCGGATGTGAGAGCGCAGCGGGCACGCGGATTGCCTCCTCGATTCTGGTTGCGGCCGAGCTTATTCCGGCCTGCCGACGTGCGGAAGGAGGTTCCCGACGCTTCGCAGGACATTCGTGCCCTTTCTGGTCTTCGCCCTCGTCTTGATCACGCCCATCCTCGCCTACGCGAAGGGCGGGCGCGCCGGGTCCACCATGTCGGTCTATGTCACCAGCCAGGGGCTCTACTACGACACTTTCGTCGCCAGAGATCCGCTGCCGATGAAGGGTCCCTTCCAGCTCCTGGAAGACGGTATGACGGAGTTCGGCCCCGGAGATCCCGGGTACCTGGGCGGGAGATGGTGGGAGGACCTGAACGGCAACGGCATCCAGGATCCGGACGATCACTACTTCCTCTGTCCGCTGCTGCCGCCCGGGCGCGTGGTTCCGCTCTCTCTGGCGATGCGCGCTCTGACGCAGGAGCAGGGAGGCCGTCCGGCCGCGCCGGGAGTCGTCTACGTCAGCAGCCAGGGCCTCTACTATGACACCTTCGTCGTGGTCGATCCGCTGCCGATGAAGGGCAAGTTCCAGCTCCTGGAGGATGGCGTGACGGAGTTCGGCCCCGGTGATCCGGGCTACCTGGGAGGCCGCTGGTGGGAGGACGTGAACGGGGACGGCATCCAGGATCCGGAGGACCACTACTTCCTCTGCCCGTTGCTGCCTCCCGGGCGCGAGACGCCCTGAGGACCGGCTCCTTTAGATCAGAACGGGGATGCGGGTGTTCGCGGAGGGCCGATAGGTCACGTTTTCGGCGAGCCCTCCGAGATCGATGCCGGTCTGGAGCAACGCTTCGACCCCGGCCTGCGCGATCGTGATCGCCAGCGTCTCCCCCGGACAGGCATGGGGCCGGCGCCGAAGGTGAACAGCTTGCCCGCGGGATTGTAGCCCTTGGCCCGCTACGGCTGCAGGGCCGCGGACCAGAAGCCGCGCTTGCCGTTGCGCTGCACGGCGACCCCTTCGAGGGCCGTGTCTGACAGCTCGCCCGCGTAGGAGGGCTCGCTGGCGCCGTGCACTGCGAAGACGACCAGGGAGCCGCGCCGGGCCCAGACGCCGTTGAAGCCGTCGCTGCTCGCGAAGGTGCCGCCGCTGTGCACGGTCCAGATCACCTCGGCCACGGTCCGCTCGGGCCACTGGATCTTGACCTTCCACCTGCCGGCCATCTCGTCGGCGCCGGCGGCTTCCGTGGAGAGGAAGGCCGCGGCTCCGGCGGCCAGGACGAATTGACGGCGGCTGAGCGTTCCGGACATGCGCGCCTCCTGCGGCCCTTGCGTGCGGGCTCTTTCAGGGTATACGCGGACGAGGCCGGGAGCGTCCAGGGCCGGCTCAGCCCGCCTTCCGCTCCTGCACCCGGCGCAGACCGGAGAGGTCGAGCGCTCCTGCACCCGCGCCGTCCGGGCAGAGGGCTGCATCCAGGGGCCGGACGCACTGATGGAGCAGTTCGTAGCGGATCTCCGCCGGGGAACAGGGAAGGCCGCGAGCCCTCCGCCTCTCCAGCAAGAGAGCCAGGGC
The DNA here is from genome assembly GCA_045807605.1 of Thermoanaerobaculia bacterium. Lineage (GTDB taxonomy): Bacteria > Acidobacteriota > Thermoanaerobaculia > Multivoradales > UBA5704 > DATMER01. The sequence continues at coordinate 3,179 of JBJMGZ010000453.1, forward strand.
GCCGGAGACCACCGCCGCCGCCACCGAGGTGCCGCTGCCGTATCCGGACAGGTCGGGCAGGGGAAGCGTGGAGACCACGTCGACTCCCGGCGCCACGAGGTCCGGCTTCGGGGAGCCATGGCCGGCAGGTCCCCGGCTCGATGGCGGATAGAGCCGCTCTGCGAAGGGCGCTTTGTCGAGGGCGCCCACCGCCAGCGCCCCCTTGGCCTGTCCTGGGCAGAGCAGCTCGACGCCCGCCGGCAGATCCAGACCTTCGCGCCGGAGAGCCCGGGCTCGCAGGTGTCCGTTTCCCACCGCTGCGACAACCAGAGCCCCGCAGGAGGCAGCGTGGTCCACGGCTTGGCAGAGGACGCAACGGCCGTCGTCGCAGATCCAGCCGTGCCCACCCGGCGAGGTGCTCGGGAAGCGGTTGAGCCCGAAGCTGATCGAGAGGATGTCGGCTCCCCGATCCAGGGCCTCGTCGATCCCCTGAGCGAGCCAGCCCGGGCTGGTGAGGCCGCCGGCGCTGGCCACCTTCACGTCGAGAAGGCGAACGCCCGGAGCCACGCCCGGGTGCTCGCGGCTCCGCGATGCGATGATCCCGGCGCAGTGCGTCCCATGCCGCCCCGGCACGTCCCGCGGCTCGGAGCAGGTGCTGACGGCGTCCGCCACGTCGAGGCACGGATGCCTAGCGTCGATCCCGGAGTCCAGGACCGCGACCGTGACGCCGCGGCCGGAGAGCTCCCGCGAAGCCGCGAAGGCGTCCGCGAGCCCGATCTCCAGCACCACGTCGTCCATTTGCGAGCCTCAGCCCCCTTTCGGCGCGGTCCGGGTGTCCACGCAGGAGGGGCTCAAGTTGGCCTGTCCCTGGACCAGGCCCGGCCCGCCGCCCTGGCTCGACCCGCGGGTCGGAACGCGGCAGACGCCGTCATAATTGGTCAGAAGGTCGTAGAAGACCACGAAGTCTCCTTCGACGGTCCGGCCGTCCTGTTCCTTGTCCTCGAAGCAGAGGTTGCTGAGCAGGAGCTTGACCGTCTCGCTGCCGGGCTTCGGTTTCAGGTCCTGCTCGAGCGCAGCTCCCTCCCGGGGGATCGCGCGGAGCCTCGCCACCTGGCCCGGGACCGGGATCGTGACCCGGACCTCGGAGGTGAAGCTCTCCCGGTAGACCGGGACGGGCGGGGGCTCGAAATCCCAGACCCCGGTGGAACCGCGCGCCTCGACGCGGCCGGCGACCAGGTCCATCCTTCCGGCGATGCCCGCCGGAGGAACGTCGGCGAAGAACCTGGGGTCGACGCGCGCCGGGTTCGGATCGACCAGACCTGTCTTATCGGCCAGCACCTTCTCCAGCCGGGTTCCCTTTCCAAAGCTCGGCGCGATCTCCAGGGGCGTCGCGGCGTCGATGCCGTCGATCACGATCCGGTGCCCGTCGAGCAGCCAGAAGCCGCTGAGCTTGCTCTCCTCCGGGCGCGGGAAGCGCAGCATGGGCAGGTGGGCGCAGACGTCGAGGTCGACCGGCGGGTTGTCGCGGTTGGAGACGGTCTTCATCTGGCGGGCGTCCAGGACGAGCACGGTCATCCCGCTGATGACCTGCGTCTGTCCATACTGGATGGGCTCGTCGGGGACGAACGCGCAGAGACCGCGGATTGTCAGTTCGATGGTGAATGCCATGACGTGTTCTCCTTCCGAAAATGTGGCGGCGCACCGCCGATCCATTGGAACGCAGCCCACTCTGCCGGAGACGCCGAGCCCAACTCGGAGATCTGGACCGCACGCAGCGCCGTGATCGGATCGTCTCCGGCCCGCAGACGGCGGTGGAGCCCGGTCAGTAGACGGGATGCCGCCTTGTCCTCGACCTCCCAGAGGCTGGCGAGGACGGCGGGCACTCCGGCTGCCAGGAAGGAGCGGGCCAGGCTCGTGGCGCCCTCGCTGGCCGACACGCGGCCCGCCGCCGTGCTGCAGGCCGAGAGGAGGACGAGGCGGGTCGCACCGAGATCCAGTCCGCCGACCTCATGGGAATAGACGGCCGCGGAGCCGTCCTTCTCGCTGCTTCCGGCGAACACGAGCAGCGACAGGTCCGGGTGATCCGCGTTGACCAGCGCATGGCCGGCGAAGTGGATGACCTGCGGCCCCTGGGAGGCGAGGTCGAGGAAGCGTTCCCGCGTCGCCTCGCCGCCGGCCAGGAGACGGGAGCGGGGATAGGCGGCCGCGACGAGCCGCGCCTCTTCCGCGGCCCCGGGCAGCGGCGAGAGCCGGGGGAACTTCCCGCGGTCGAAGCGATCGCCCGCCACGACCAGGGCCGAGACGGGCACCTCGCCGTCCCACGCGCGGGCCCGCTCCAGGCAGCGGACATGGACGTTGGCGCTGGGAGCCACGGAGAGGAGGTGGTCCTGGACGAGATACCGCCCCGTACCGGGATCGACGAGGGCGGCGAAGGGCAGGAGATGCAGGATCTTGTCCGGCACCACGACGAGGGCGCGGGCGCCGCGGATCGCGCCGGCCACGGGCGACAGGAGCGTGCGGTGGAGATCCCGCAGGCCTGTGGCGAGAGCCGGCCCGGCTTCTCTCCGGCGGAGATGGCCGAGCACCTGCTCCACCCGGGCGCCGAGGGCCCCGGCGTCGAGGAGGACCTGGCGGAGCTCCACGCGGTCCCTGTCCACGGCCCAGACGAGAAGCCGGTCGGGAAGGAGCGCGTACTTGAGCAGGACCGTTCCCTCGGGAAGCCGCCGCTGGATCTCGCCGATTCCGAGGATCGCGCCCGCCGGCGCGCTCCGGTCCAGGAGCTGGCGCGCCCGCACCCGTTCCGAGATCTCGAAGGCCCGGTCCCCCGCTCCCCGGCGCGCCTGGAACAGCAGGATCTCGTCGAAGAGAGCCGTGGCCTGGTCGTAGAGCGTCATGCGCAGGGAGCCGGGAGGGACGCTGTCGCGGGCCCGCTCGATCGCGCGCAACCCGCGCCGGAAATCCAGGTCCGCGCCCGCCTCGTCCTCCAGGGCGAGCTCGGCGCGAGCCCTCGCGAAGAGGGCGTTGGACAGGTAGTAGCCGAGCCCGGCGTGCTCGAAGAAGGCGACGGCTTGCGACAGCGAGCGCACCGCGGCGGCCGGCTCGGCGGCGATCTGGAGCTCTCCCCGAAGCATCTGGAGCTCGGCCTGCTGCCGCTGGCGGATGCCCGGATCAGGGATGGCTCGCGCTTCCCGGTCCGCGGCGTCGAGATGCCGCAGAGCCTCGACGCGGCGGCCGGCGAGAGACAGCGTGCTCGCCCTGCGCTGGTGCGCGAAGGAGACGAACGAGGGATTCCCCTGGTTCAGGGAATGGCTCAGGAGCTCGTCCTGGAAATAGCGCGCCACGTCGATCTCGCCGCGCCGCAGGCAGACCATCGCCATCAGGTCGAGCACGGCGAAGACCCGGCCGGGATTGTGTACCCGGTCTCTCATCCGCAAAGCCAGGAGCAGGCGTCTCAGGGCTTCCTCGGACTCCCCCAGGTCGTCGAAAGCCAGCGCATGGAGCTCGTGCGTCATCACGAGGTTGTCGATCTCGCCGGCCCGGGTGAAAACCTGCTCGGCCTCGCGGACCAGAGGCAGGGCCTCTCCGGCCCGGCCGGTCAGCACGTCCGTCGAGCCCAGCACATAGGAGATGCGGCCGCCCAGGATGGGATAGCGGCCGGCCGGCACGTCATGCCGGAGACGCTCCAGGGCCTCCCGGGTCCGCGCGTACTCCGGCAGGAAGTAGTCGCGGAGCGCGAGGTTGAACCGCGCCCAGAGGGCGAAGGGAGAGCCCGCCCGGCGGAGCTGCTCTTCAGCCTCGGCGAGGATTTGCACCACGGGACCGAGCTGCCTCTCCCGGACCTTCCGCGCACCGTCGCCAAGGAGAAGATGCCCCCGGACGAGACAGCGCAGGCAGGTTCCGGGCTCCGCGGACCGCGCCGCGTCGATGACCGCCACCCCGTCGCGCAACATCGCGTCCCCATGGCCCTCGACGAGAGCGGCGCCGATCGCGCGGGCGATGCGCAGGGCGCGCTCGGCCTCGGCCGTCCGGCCCGCGGCGGCATTCTCCGCCCAGCTCGTGAGGAGGTCCTCCTCGGCGTACCTGCGGGCCGGCTGCCGAAAGCGGTCGACGAGGGCTGCCAGGGTCGCCCTCTCGCCCTGGAGAGCGGCCCGGTCGAGGCGCTCCCGTTCGGCCTTCCAGAGCTCCGCCTCCGGCGTCGTCGCCAGCCGGCGCAGGCGCGTCCCGGCCTCGCGCGACCAGCCGGAGCCGCTCTCCTCGCGCACGACGTCCTGCCAGGACCGGCGCGCCTCCGTGATCAGAAAGAGCTTTTCGAGGGCGAGAGCGCGATTGAAGCGGGCTTCCGGGAGCGAAGGGTCGTCCCGCGCCGCGCGATCGGCGGCAGCCAGGGCGCGGACGAGATCGCCGGGCCGGCTGCCGTCCCGGGCGCGGGCGAGACAGGCGGCGGCGAGATCGCTGCGGTGCCGTGGGGCGCCCGGCTCGCGCGCCGCGGCCGTCTCCAGGAGAGCCACCGCCTCATCGAACCGCCCTTCGAGGAGCCTCAGGACCCCGAGATCCGCGAGGGCTTGCGGACCTCCCTGGCGATCAGCCGCATCCGCGATGCGCTGCACGGCACGGCGGACCGCGGGATCGGAGAACGATGGCGGCGGCCCCGTGCGAGGGTAGGGTGCGAAGGCAAACCCGCCGGTGAGGCGCCCTTCGACGAACCGCGACGGGCCGACAGCCACCACCAGCTCCTCCCGCGGGGAGAGCCGGGAGGACCGGCCGCCGCAAGAAGCGATCGCTCCTCCCGCGACGCCAAGTCCGGCCAGGGACACGATCGCCAACCACCGGGGCACCACGGATGCTCCGATCAATCGGCCCGGCGCGATCATGGTCATGACATCGCGCGATTGTAGCCTCGCCGGCGCCCGTTCACGGCCAGTAGTCCTCGACCTCCAGCGGATAGCCGGCGTCGATTCCCGTTCCTCCGCCATCGGGCGTCGTCCAGAAGACGGTGCGCTCGAGCCGGCTGTTGACCAGCCGCTGCGCCGCGAAGGCATCGCCCAGAGCCTCCCGGTCCGGGTTGGAGGTCGGGTAGTACGTCTCCACGGCGCCGTAACGGCGGGCGAGACCGAGCGTGGGGAGCGTCGCGTCGGCATCGTCGAAGATGCGCTGGACGAGGGTCGGGTAGCTGGCGGACGTGCGCTGCGGATAGCAGGAGAAGTCGATCCGCTGCGGGAGGGGCAATCCATTGTTGCGCAGGAAGCGCAGGCTGCGATAGATCCAGTACATCGAACGGTGGCCGTTCAGAACCGGGTACGACGGATCCACGAAGCTGTCCTTCAATACGTCGGCCTCGGACGCGAGGGCAAAGAAGTACAGGGAGGGTTGCAGGCCCGCATTCCGCGCCAACTGATGGAAACCCGGGTAGTGGGTCTTGAGGAACCACTGCTCGTTGAGCCTGGCGCCGATCATCACTTCGCCATTGAAATAGACGGTCTCCACGACGCGGCGCTGATCGGGCCGCAGCACGTCCTTGACGGCATCCACCACGCTGCCGACCGTCTGGTTGACGCGGCTGGTGAACTCGGCCGCCGTCAGGTTGGCCCAGCCGAGCCCGGTCGAGGGGCTCCCCCGCTGGAAGTCGGCGTCTCCGAGCCACAGCAGCGTCAGGTCGAGCTTCAGGCGCCTGCCATCCTGGGCCTGCGTGCCCGCCACGTCCTGGGCGAAAGCGCGCAGGTTCGCCGCTTCCTGGCTGGAGATCGGGAAGTGGGAACGCCAGGCCTCGCCGTAGTCCGGACTGCCCGGGCTGGTCACCATCCAGATGCTGTGCTTGATCACCGAGGCCCCGCGATCGGCCATGTCCTGGAGCTGGCCGCGAACGGTATCGCGCACCCCGGGCAGGTGGTAGCGCGTGAGAAAGGCGCTCGCCGGGAAATCGGAGTCCGTCGCGTGATAGTTGACGCCGACCTCGTAGGAGAGGTCGCCGTAGACGCGCACGCTGTCGAGCAGCTGGCTGTGCGAGGTGCCTGCGTAAAGGTTGAAGCGGTAGTCATGGCCCGGCTGAATCCAGGGAGCGGATTGCGCGCCCGAGACGGCACGGGCGAAGAGCTGCTCCGTGCCTCCATCCAGGCTCAACCAGACCTCCGCGGTGCTGAACCCCTGGGTTGCCCAACGCAGCGCGGCCGTGCTCGTTCCGCCGTAGGGGGCGCGAACGACGAACGGCGTACTCGTGATGGTCCCACCGGAGGACGCCACTCCCAGGACGAGGGCATTGGCGAGCGCAATCGTATGCTCGCCGCCGTCGTAGAGAGTGAACTCGTAGGCGCGGCCGGGCAGGATGGAGGCGGATTTGGAGCCCGAGACCCCCTGCGCGAAAAGGGTGTCGGCCATGTCATCGGCGCGGACCCAGACCTGGGCTTTGACCGCGCCCGAAGTGGACCAGGTCACCACCGTGGCCGCGGTCTGGCCGCTCGCGAGGACCAACGTGGAGGCAGCGGAAGAGATCGTCCCCGTCGCCGCCTCGGCCGGCCCTGCCAGCGCGGCCACGGCGAGCAACACCCACCCGAAAGACTTGCGAATCGAAGGCATGCAGCACCACTCCTGGGGGTTGATTCGACCTCGGGCCGGCGAGCGCCAGCCGAGGGCGAGCCGTCAGAACATCGTTACTCTGCTAAGTGCGCATAGGGTAACACGTTTGACGGGCCCCGCGGGCGGTGCTCAGCCCGCCTTCTGCTCCTGCACCTGGCGCATCTGGGCCACGACCTCCTGGCCGCCGTAGAAGAGGGCCGAGAGCTCGTTTTCGATCCCGCCCAGGGCCTGCCGGCTCGCCTCCGTCGTGAAGGTCCCTTTGGGAGTCAGGACGTAGAAGCGCACCTTGTCGGCCTCGGGCAGCGGGTGGGCGTCGGTCTCGATCATCCGGGGAAGAGCCTTGTGCGACAGGGCGATGAACTGCTTGGCGGCCCGGCGGACGCTCTCGTGGGAGCCGCCGCCCTTCATGCCTCCGCCTGTCTTGTAGTAGAGGCCGGCATCGCCGTCCGCGAAGCAGGCCAGCGTCACGACCGAGTTGGGGATCCCCATCTCCATCACCGCGCCGTAGGGCTCCCCGGGCTTGAGCCCGCCGGGCAGGAAGAGCTGCTCCGGGTTCTTGTGGAGCGCCGCGTCGCGCAGGCTCATGTAGACCTCTTCCGGGGACCGCGAGGCTTTCGGCACCCGCGGGGCCGCCTGGGCCGAGGCCGCGCGCGGATCCCCGCCCGGCGCCGGTTTCGCGGCAGGCGCATTCTTCTTCTTCATGTACCAGAGGACGGCGGCGAGGATGAGGACGAGGATGACCTTGGTCGGAGTGATGTATTGCATAGGCGCGAAGCCGCCTCTCGGGACGTACCGGCTGGCGTACCCCCACTGCGGCAATTGTCCTTTGTCTCCCGGATCTTAACGGAGACGGGCCGGCGGCGCCACCCCCGGGCTCGTCACGGCACCGCCGGGGACTCCCGGAGCGCGGGGCGGCCCCGCAGATCCCTCCCGGAATCTCCGCAGGCTCGTCTTTTGCACAGAAGCTAAAGGTCCAAGTGTCGGGGTAGCGGGCTCGGTCAAGACTTCCTGGGTGGACCACAACGGCAGCTCCCTTCTCGATGAGATCCCTCGGTCGAGACATCCACCTGCAAGCCTTGCCTTGACGTCCGGGCCCCCGCGACGGCGGCTTTTACAAAGGAGGACGTCTTGAAAGCGCCAACCGTCTTCTGTCTCGCACTTTTCCTCTCGATCCCGGGAGCCGTCCCGGCCGGGGCTGCCGAGCAGCCCGCGGACCTTCGATTCTCGACCTACCTCGGAGGACAGGACGTCGACCAGGGCAATTTCGTGGCGGTTGCCCCGTCCGGCTCGGTCTTCGTGGCCGGCTTGACCGGGCCGAGGCCGTTTTACCCCTACGGCTGGTCGGGCAGCTTCTTGACCGGGTTCGCCCCGGATGGTTCGCTCCTTTTCTCGACCGGCTTCTCCGGCGGCGGCGACGTATCGAGAGTGATCAGCGGGATTGCCGTCTCGAAAGGCCGCGTCGTCGTCGGCTGGACGGATTCCGAGCCCATGAACTATCCCGGTGGGGCCGTGGCCTCGGTCTCCGAGGGCGGGGGCCCCGTGATCGAGGGATGGCCGCAGATCGACGCATGGGCTTCGGAAATCCACGGAGTCGGCGCCGGTCCGGGCGGCGTGTGGGTCTGTGGCCGCTACTGGAGTGAAGCGGAATACGGCATTGCGACCGGCAACTTCCTCGCCCTCCTCGATCCGCAGACCCTCGCGACGCTCAAGACCGTCTACTTCGACGATGCGGAGACGGACATGTGGTCCCTGACCTTCGATGAGGTCGCGGGCGATGCCGCGGGAAACATCTACGTTATGGCCAACGTGCAATGGAGCTCCTACGTCCTGATGAAGCTGAGCCCGGACGGCCGCAGAATCCTCTACGAGGTCTCTCTCGAAAAGCCCGGGGGCGGAGGCTACGACTCTGCGAGCCTTGCCGTGGACGCCGCCGGCCGGGCCTCCCTCGCATGGACCACGAAAACGCCGGACCTCCCCTTGACCGCGCCCGTTCAGGCCGGCTTCGGCGGCGGCCACGATGCCTTCGTCGTCACCCTGGACCCTGCCGGGAAGGTCCTGCTCGCGACCTATCTCGGCGGAGCGGGGGACGAGGTGGCCGGCGGAGTCGCCTTCGACCGGACCGGGGGCCTCTACCTGGCCGGCACCACCTGGTCCGCGGACTTTCCGGTGACCCGGCCCCTCGCCCGGCCCTGCACGGGAGACCCGAAGTGCGGCGTCTCCGATGCCTTTCTCGTGCACCTGGGCCCGCCCGGATCCGGGATGTTCGAATCGACGCTTCTCGGAGGCAGTGACGGCGAGCGCGGCGGCGACATCGCCCTGGCGCCCGTGGGAGTGGCGGCCGTCGGCGGCACGGCCTCGTCCGATTTCCCCGTCGTCAACGCGTTCCAGGCGTCTCTCCAGGGCGGCGTGGATGCGTTCGTCACGTCCCTGACGGTTTTCAACCATCCTCCCGACTGCTCCGCTGCCACGGCGAGCCCCTCCACCCTCTGGCCTCCGGACCGGCGGCAGGTGCGGATCTCCACCCTGGGGGTGACCGACCCGGACGGCGACCCGGTCACCCTGAAGGTCACCCGCATCCTGCAGGACGAGCTGTTCACCGCCCGCCTGCCCGACGCCGGGAGCCTGGGGACCGCGAAGCCGTGGGTCCGGGCCGACCGCATGGACAACGGCGATGGCCGCGTCTATCACCTCTTCTTCGAAGCCACGGACCCTGCCGGCGCCGCATGCACCGGCGAGGTCAAGGTGTGCGTGCCGATCCAGTCCGGCGGCACCTGCCGCGACGGAGGGGCGCGTTTCGATTCGACCCTCCCCCGCTGAGGGCCTCGAGCTGAGCGCGTCCCCTCTGCGCGGAACAGTCTCCGGGAAGCCGGAAATTTTCCGTTCTCTCTCTGCGTGCTCACGTCACATGAGTTTGACCTGGATCGGACTTTGGCGATGATTGTCGGCGCCGGCCAATCGAGGTCGGCAACGACAACGCAGGAAGAGAGGAAGGATGGTATGCGCAGAGCCGATTCGTTCAGCATCAAGGTCAACAACTGGAGCCTGATGAAGTCGAACCTGGAGCCGCGGCTCGACCAGTTGCCGGCGCAGGTCCGGCCGCTTCAGGAGGAGCTGTCCACGGTCCTGGTGGACGCGCGGCAGTTGGAGGACGAGCAGGAGCACGCGCGCAAGCAGCTCCGGGAGCTGGTGCGCCGGCGCCAGGAGCTGGAGCGTCGCGGCGAGGAGGCCCGCCAGCGTCTGGCGGCGCTCCTGCGCGGAACCTTCGGGTTCAAGAGCGAGGAGCTGATCCCCTTCGGCCTGAACCCGCTGCCGCGCAATCCCGCGGCGTCCCGCCGGCGCAAGAAGAAGGCGGAGTCCGACGAGCGCGACAAGCCCGCCGCCTCCTGACCGCCGCCTGTCCACCCCCCATTCCCATTCCCATTCCGAGGGGAGCGCCCGCTCCCCTCTCTTCTTTTCAACCCCGCCGAACCCGCTCGAACGTCCAGCGTTTCGATTTCAACGTGGTAAAAACGAAAATAACGGCCGCAAATCGATTTTTCGAGGCCAAAATCCAAAAACAAGGCTCCCTTCTCGATTTTTCCGAGGACAAAATCGATTTTTACGGGCTTAAATCGATTTTGACGGCGTTAAAATCGATTTCAAGGGCCTTGATTCGATTTTGAGGGCCTTCGGGAAGAATTCGACCCCGTAAAAATCGATTTGCGTCGCTAAAAATCGGTTTGCTGCCCGAAAATCGGCTGGAGGTCCCGGAAAATCGACCGGGGCGGCTGCGGCAGACGCTCCGGATTTTCCTGGGACCGCTGGCGTCTCGCCGGCATCCTGAAGACATTGGGCCGAAGGCCCGGCCTTATTACAGGGGGTAGCGACAAGTGCCGGCGGTCCGCCGATTGCGCCGGACAAGGCCGGCGAGACGCCGGCGCTCCCAGGGAGGCGCGCCTTGGCCAGGCTGCCCCGCTGAATGCGAACTCTCACGGGACGGGGCGCATCGTCGAGCGCGTCT
>JBJMGZ010000454.1:0-8686 GCA_045807605.1 Thermoanaerobaculia bacterium
GCGGGAGCCCGGTCCAGGGAAAGGCTGTGGAAAAATCCCCTTCGGTGCCAACCGGCCGGCCCGTTGGGCCGGTTGGGTAGTCGACCACACCGGAGGCACGAGCCCTCAGTTCCCTCCTGTGAACTTCGTCACACCCCTCCACCCCGACTTGGAGTACCCTATCAGGCGGACTCCCGTTCATGAGCCGTCCTACACCGAAGCAGGTCATCCAGGTCGGAGGGCATCTGGTCTCCTTGCCCGAGGGCGTCAGCGCTCTCGAGTGGGCGCTGGAGCGCGTCAACTACCAAAACCCGCGCATCCGCGCCTTCCTCGGGTGCATCCGCCTCCTCGACGGCGTGATGGAGAGCAACTACGCCATCCTGCACTGCTCTCCGGAGCGCCTGCTCGACATCTGGCGCAAGGTGCGCCAGGTGGCCGACCTGATCCGCCACCGGATCGCGCCGCTGCTCGACGCGGCGTCCCGCATCCCGGTCCTGGAAGAGGCGCGCCAGAGCGCTGAGACCTCGCTCGGCATGCTCGACTACCAGGTGCTGCGCCGGCTCGACGGCTTCCCCGAGGACGTGCCCGAGGAGCAGCTTCTGGAGGTGCGCAAGCTGCTCTGCATCTCGATCGGCCAGATCCACTCCTTCCTCGTCGACACGTTCGGCGAGCTCATGGCCAAGGACCCCCGCAGCCTGCACGACTCGGACTACTTCCTCTCCCGCCGCTTCCCGCAGGACATCGAGGAGGCCGAGTGGCTGCATGCAACGCTCGTGCGGCTCGGCGAGTACCTGCAGCGGCTCGACGAGGCGCGCACCCTCCACATGACGGCGCAGGCCGAGCGCATGCGCCAGGAGGAGACCGTCCCCACCCGCCACGCCTGGTCCGAAACGCGGGCCTTCCTGAACATCCTCCTCGCCGGGCTCACGCCCAAGCTCAAGGAGGTGCTCGCTCTGCGCGGCGTGCGCTTCTACGAGATGGAGATCCTCGACCGGCTGGCGTTCGACATCCCGTGCAACTGCCGCACGGCGCTCGACATCCACGAGGTGACCTGCGAGGCGCTCGACGCGCTGCGGGGATCGGTGGGAGCGTCGCAGGCGGAGCGCACCCAGAACGTCCAGGACCTGCTCCACTGCCACGCCGCCTTCAGCCGCCGGCTGGCGAGCCTGGTGACGGACGTGGACAAGGCCCTGCAGGACCTCGTGGCCTTCATCCCGCTCTGGCTGGAAGGGGTGGAGAAGCGCCGCGCGCTGCTGCTCAAGCGGGAGCTGGGGCAGCAGCAGGCGCGGGCCGAGGAGATGGAGCCGATCGCCGAGAAGGCGAAGCGGGAGTAGAGCCTACTCGTCGTCGCGCCGCAGCGCCGACCAGGGGTTCTCGCCCTTGCGGCGCAGCATCCGCATCCGCATCCGTTTGATCCGGCTCCACTTCACCAGGGGAGCTCCGACCTGCTGCTCCAGCATGAATCCAAGAACGGCTCCGACCATCAACGTGCTGACGAATGTGACCATGACTTCCTCAATTACCTCTGATAGCGTTGCCCAGGACGGGCAGACCTGCCCGCTACGGAACGACGCTGCCTATATCCCTTTGACGATAACCTGGGGAGGAATTCTAGCCTCGTTCCCGGGTGCCCGTCAACCTCTTTCCTACCCTAACTACGGATACGCAGCCTTTCGGTTTAGCCGCCAGGGCGCTGTGCCCCCTCTCCCCCGGCACGGGGGAGAGGGCCGGGGAGAGGGGGAATGGGATCAATCCCGCCAACGGCATGCGGCTTGCTTTCATAGGCGCCGATCACCGCCCTTTCGTTAGGAGAACCATGGCCGAGACCGTCCAGATTTCCCATCTTCGCCGTACGCTTCGACGCACCTTCGGCTTCCGCTCTCTGCGCGAGGGTCAGGAGGAGGTCATCCGCTCGATCGTCGAGGGCAAGGACACCCTCGCCATCATGCCCACCGGCGCGGGCAAGTCCCTCTGCTATCAGCTCCCCGGGGCCCAGCTCCCGGGCACGACCGTCGTCGTCTCCCCCCTGCTCTCCCTGATGAAGGACCAGGTGGACAAGCTCCAGGAGCTGGGCATCGGCGCCGCCCAGGTCAACAGCACCCTCACCTCGCGCGAGGAGACCGAGGTCCTGGAGGCGATCGGCAAGGAGCAGCACGAGTTCGTCTTCGTCACCCCGGAGCGACTCTCGCAGTCCGGATTCCTGGACACCCTGAAGACCAACCGGATCGACGTCTTCGTGATCGACGAGGCGCACTGCATCTCGCAGTGGGGGCACGACTTCCGGCCTTCCTACCTGCGTCTGCGGGAGGCCATCGAGGTCCTCGGCAACCCGCCGGTGCTCGCCTTGACCGCCACCGCCACCCCGGAGGTCGTGGACGACATCCTGCGCCAGCTCGGGCGCGAGGACATGCAGGTCCTCTCCACCGGCGTGTTCCGCGACAACCTGCACCTGGAGGTGATCCGCGTGGCCGGCGAACAGGCCAAGCTCCACCAACTGGCCCGGTTGCTCGCGGAGATCGAGGGCACGGGCATCGTCTACACCTCGACGGTCAAGGACTGCGAGACGGTCACCGGGCACCTGCAGGGGCTCGGCTTCGACGTCGCCCGCTACCACGGCCGGCTGAGCGGCAAGGAGCGCCACCGCAACCAGGACCGCTTCATGGCCGGCGAGCTCAAGGCGGTCGTGGCCACGAACGCCTTCGGCATGGGGATCGACAAGCCGGACATCCGCTTCGTCATCCACTACAGCATGCCCGGCACCCTGGAGGCCTACTACCAGGAGGCGGGCCGCGCCGGCCGCGACGGGCAGCCCGCCCGCTGCATCCTGCTCTTCCAGCCCGAGGACAGGAACACCCACATCTTCTTCCTCAACGGCAAGTACCCGAAGCAGGAGCACTTCCGGACGGTCTACCGCGCCCTGGAGCGCCTCAAGGCCGACCGCCATCCCGTCACCGTGGCCGAGATCCACGAGCGCGCCCGGGATGTGGCGCAGAACAAGGTGCGGGTGGTGCTGCCGGCCATGAAGGACCTGGGACTGCTGGAGGAGCCCGAGGCGGGGAGCTTCCGCCTGCTGCGCTCCGGCCTCGAACCGGAGGAGCTGGAGGAGCTCGGCCGCCAGTACGAGCAGCGGGCCGAGGCCGACCGCGACCGCCTGCGCCGGGTCATGCTCTACGCCCAGACCGCCCTCTGCCGCTGGAAGGCGATCCTCGACTACTTCGGCGAGAGCGCCGCAGTTGATTGGAACAATCGAGGCGACAAATGCGGCGTCTGCGACAACTGCGGCCGGCCGATCGCCGAGCCGGTGGTCGCGCACGACCGCCTGGCCATCCTGCCGCCGCGCTCCAAGCCCGAGGTCCTCCCCCTGTCGTCGATCCTGGGCGAGAAGGACCCGTCCACCCTGCGCCGGGGGGACACCCTCACCCTGCCCATGTTCGGCACGGGCGAGGTGCGGGAGGTCGGGGAGGAGAACCTCACCGTCGCTTTTTCGGACGGGGAGGTGCGGGAGTTCCGGCGCTAGCCACGTACGGCTGGTGGAGGTGCACCGGCTTCTGCTTCGCCTTCTTGAACATCCGCAGGTTGAGCACCTCGACGAAGACCGAGAAGCCCATCGCGAAGTAGATGTAGCCCTTGGAGATGTGCTGGCCGAAGCCGTCGGCGATCAGCGACATGCCGATCAGCAGCAGGAAGGAGAGCGCGAGCATCTTGACCGTGGGATGGCGCTCGACGAAGCTGCTGATCGGCCCGGCCGCGAAGAGCATCACGGCGACGGCGATGACCACGGCGGCCATCATGATCGCCAGCTCGTTGGCCATGCCCACGGCGGTGATCACCGAGTCCAGGGAAAAGACGATATCGAGGGCGAGGATCTGCACGATCACGCCGGTGAAGGAAGCCGCGGCGCGGGCGCTGGCTTCGCCCTCGTCCCCCTCCAGCCGGCCATGGATCTCGTGCGTGGCCTTGGCCAGAAGGAACAGGCCGCCGACCAGAAGAATCAGATCGCGGCCGGAGATCTCCTGGCCGATCACCGTGAAGAGCGGATTCGTGAGCCGGGCGATCCAGGCGATCGAGGCGAGCAGGGCGAGGCGGATGAACATGGCGAGGCCGAGCCCCATCTTGCGCGCCTTGCCCTGCTGCTCGCTGGGGAGCTTGCCCGCCAGGATGGAGATGAAGATGACGTTGTCGATGCCCAGGACGATCTCGAGCACCGTCAGGGTCAACAGCGCAATCCAGCTCTCGGGGTTGCTCAGCCACTCCATCGCGCCACCTCTTCCGTCCGCTTCCGTCCGGGTGATCCGGGAACGCGGCGGATTCTATAGAATCTGCCGGTCATGAGCGACACCACGACCCGCGGCATCCGCGTGCAGGTCGCGACCTTCTACGACGAGGATCGCAGCGCGCCCCAGGAGAGCTATTACTTCTTTGCCTACCAGGTGAGGATCTCGAACGTCGGCGAGCGCACGGCGCAGCTCCTCAGCCGGGAGTGGATCGTCACCGACGCCACCGGCTACCAGCAGAGGGTGGAGGGTCCGGGCGTCGTCGGCGAGCAGCCGGTGCTCGCCCCGGGCGAGTCGTTCGAGTACACGAGCTTCTGCCCGCTCTCGACCCCGGTCGGCTCCATGCACGGCATCTACCGCATGGTCCACGACGACGGCGAAGCCTTCGAGGCGCAGATCGCCCCGTTCTCCCTGGCCGTCCCGCACTCGGTGAATTGATGCCCGACCATTTCCTGATCCTGCGGCTCGCCGGCGACTTCTACACGAAGGCGCGCAACACGCGGCTGCGCTTCCAGCGCCGCCTGGCGCATAACGTCCGCGACGCGCTCGACGCGCACGGCATCCCCCACCGGCTGGAGACCACCTGGAGCCGCTTCTACCTGGAGACGCCGAGCACCGCCAGTACCGCCGCCATGGAAGTCCTGCCGCGGGTGTTCGGCATCCAGTCCGTCTCCGTCGTGGAGCGCCGGCCGTGGGAGACCCTGGAGGATGTGGTGCGCTCGGGCGTCGAGATCTTCGGCGACGGGGTGCGCGGCCGGAGCTTCGCGGTCCGCGGCACCCGCCGGGGCGGGCGCGAGAGCCTGCCGTTCGACTCGCAGGCGGTCGCGGTCGCCCTCGGCTCGGCGCTGCTCCGCCACGCGCCGGACGCCCGCGTCGACCTGCGCGAGCCCGAGGTGACCGCCCATGTCGAGCTCGAGCCCGGATGGGGCCACTTCTTCCACGACAAGCTGCGCGGCTTCGGCGGCCTGCCGGTCGGCGTCGAGGGCAAGGCGCTGTCGCTCGTCTCCGGCGGCTTCGACTCGGCCGTGGCGAGCTGGCTGATGCTCAAGCGGGGAGTCCGGCTCGACTATCTGTTCTGCAACCTGGGCGGCGCCGCCCACCGCCTGGGCGTGCTCAAGGTCATGAAGGTGATCGCCGACCGCTGGAGCTACGGCACCCGGCCGCGGCTCTTCGAGGTGGATTTCCAGCCCCTCCTCGAAGAGCTCCAGGCGAAGAACCACCCGCGCAACTGGCAGATCGTGCTCAAGCGCCTGATGCTCCGCGCCGGCGAGATCGTCGCCCGCGACACCCGCCGCCTGGGATTGATCACCGGCGAGGCCATGGGCCAGGTGTCGTCCCAGACGCTCCAGAACCTGGCGGTCATCAACCACGCCGTCTCCCCCTCGATGCCCGTGCTGCGCCCGCTCGTCGGCTGCAACAAGGACGAGATCCTCGCCCTGGCGCGCAAGTCGGGGATCTACGACCTGTCGGCGGCCGTGGGGGAGTACTGCGACCTCCTCCCGAAGAAGCCGGCGACCCGGGCCTCGCTCGGCGAGGTGCTGCGCGGCGAGGCGGCCATGACCCCCGGCCGGCTGGAGGAGCTGGTCGAGGCGCGCACGATCTTCGAGCTGCGCGATCTCGACGAGTCCGCCCTCGGCCCCACCGGCCTCGAGACCGACCGCGTCCCCGAGGGCGCGACCGTGCTCGACCTGCGCTCCAAGCCGGCCTTCCAGGCCTGGCACTACCCCGGCGCCGTCCACCTCGACTTCCATCACGCCCTGGAGAGCTGGCCCTCCTTCGGGCGCGACCGGGAGTACATCCTGGTCTGCGAGGTCGGGCTCAAGAGCGCCCATCTCGCCGAAAAGATGCAGCAGGCGGGCTTCCGCGCCTGGAACTTCCGCGGCGGGCTGCGCGAGATGATGGCGCTCGCGGAGCGCGAGCGCGGCTCCGACCCGGCGCTCGCTGCGCTTCTGGCCCCGGCTCTCCGGGACTGACGATTTCCCCGCTCTCCCGGACGCGATTTTTCGCGCCCCGGCAACCCTCGCTTGCACGAACGGTCCGTCACCGTTATTCTAAAAATTAGCTTCTACTTGCTCGAACCGGATGATTCATTCTTTCCGCTCCCCCGCCGAACCACCGTCGCCAGCTCCGCGAACGCCGCACGACCGCGATCCGTGGTTCCGGGCGCTCGCCGAAACCACTTCGACCGCGATCTTCGTCTACTCGGACCGCGTCCTCTATGTGAACCCGGCCACCGAGGAGCTCACGGGCTACACGGCCGGCGAGCTCCTGGCGCAGCCGCCCTGGTTCGTGGCCCATCCCGACCACCAGCCGCTGATCCGCGACCGGGTCCGGGCGCGCCTCGCAGGCGAGCCCCTGCCCGCGCGCTACGAGTTCAAGATCCTCACCAAGGACGGCCGCGAGCGCTGGGTCGACGCCACCTCCGCCGTCATCGAGCTCGACGACGTCGGGCCGGCCGCCATGGCCACGGCCGTGGACATCACCGAGCGCAAGCTGGCCGAGGAGAGCCTGCGCGAGACCAACGCCCGCCTGGAGAAGGCGCAGGAGGCGGCCCAGGAGAGCGAGGAGCGGCTGCGCGCCATGGTCGAGGCCCTGGCCCAGGAGAAGGAGCTCGCCCAGATCACCCTGGCCTCGATCGGCGACGGGGTCATCCGCACCGACGCGGCCGGCATCGTCGACTACCTCAATCCGGTGGCGGAGCGGCTGACCGGCTGGAGCTCCGCCGAAGCCTGCGGCCAGCCCGTGGGCCAGGTCTTCAACGTCATGGACGAGACCACGGGCAAGGCGCTGCCCAACCCGGTCGAGCGCTGCCTGCACGAAGGCGACGTCGTCGAGCTGCCCGGCTACTCGCTGCTCACCCGGCGGGACGGCCGCGATACCCGCGACGGCCGGGACGCCCGCGACGTCGCCATCCGCGACTCGGCGGCCCCGATCCGCGATGCCCTGGGCCGGATCGCCGGCTGCGTCCTGGTGTTCAAGGACGTCACCCAGCTCCGCGGCATGGAGCGCGAGATGATCTACCTCGCCCGGCACGATCCGCTCACCGGCCTGATCAACCGGCGCGAGTTCGAGAAGCGGCTCCAGCACTGCCTCGCCTCGGCCCACGACGAGGCGCGCCTGCACGCCCTGTTCTACCTCGACCTCGACGAGTTCAAGGTGGTCAACGACACCTGCGGCCACCTGGCCGGGGACGAGATGCTCAAGCAGGTCACGGGGCTCCTGCGCTCCCGGCTGCGCAAGTCCGACACGCTCGCCCGCCTGGGCGGCGACGAGTTCGGCGTGCTCCTGGAGGACACCCCCCTGGAAGATGCCCGCACCGTGGGCGACTCCCTGCGCACCGAGGTCAAGCGCTTCCGCTTCGCCTGGCAGGAGCGGATCTTCGAGATCGGGGTCAGCATCGGGCTCGTGCCGATCACCGGCGAGAGCCTGGACATCGCCCAGGTGCTCTCCGCCGCCGACGCCGCCTGCTACGTCGCCAAGGAGAGCGGCAGGAACCGCATGCACGAGTACCAGCCGGACGACAGCGCCGTGGCCGAGCGCTACGGCGAGATGCAGTGGATCCATCGCATCCACAAGGCGTTCGCCGAGCACCGCTTCTTCCTCTACCGGCAGAGCATCCATCCGCTGCACAACCTCGGCGCCGAGCCGCCTCTCTGCGAGATCTTCATCCGCATGCTCGACGAGGAGGGGCGGATCGCCTCGCCCGGCGCCTTCATCCCCGCGGCCGAGCGCTACCACCTGATCGCCTCGATCGACCGCTGGGTCGTCCATGCCGCCTTCGTCTCGCTCGCCTGCCGCACCCTCTCGCACGGCGACGAGACCTGCTTCGCGATCAACCTCTCGGGCCAGTCGATCGGCGACGAGTACTTCCTGGAGTACGTCCTGGAAGAGATGGAGCTGACCGGGGTCGAGCCCACCCGGATCTGCTTCGAGATCACGGAGACGGCGGCGGTGGGCAATCTCACCCAGGCCATGCGCTTCATCGAGGTGCTCAAGAAGTTCGGCTGCCGCTTCGTGCTCGACGACTTCGGCAGCGGCCTCTCCTCCTTCGCCTACCTGAAGAACCTGCCGGTCGACTTCCTGAAGATCGACGGCGCCTTCGTGCGCGACATGGTGGGCAGCCCGGTGCAAAGGGCGCTGGTCGAGTCGATCCACCAGATCGGCCAGGTCATGGGCCTGCGCACGATCGCCGAGTCGGTCGAGAACCGCGCCACCCTGGAGGCCCTGAAGGAGATCGGGGTGCATTACGTCCAGGGCTACGGATTGTCCCTGCCCGAACCGCTGGTTTAGGCCCCTCACCCCCTGGCCCCCTCTCCCATCGCCCTCCCGCCCGACCGGGAGAGGGGGGGACGGATGCGAGCCCTCTTGCCGTGTATGTATCTGATGTAGGGGCGGGGCTTGCCCCCGCCCGGGAGGGGGCGAGCCCCTCCCCT
>JBJMGZ010000455.1:0-3779 GCA_045807605.1 Thermoanaerobaculia bacterium
TGGAGAAGACATGAGCAAGAGATTCCCGATCCGCCGGCAGGCCGGTTACACCCTCGCGGAGCTGGTCATGGTGGCCGCCGTGATGGTGATCCTGGCCGGCGCGGCGCTGCCCGCGGTCAAGTTCACGGCCCGGCGCACCAAGGAGATGGAGCTGCGGCACGACCTGCGCACCATGCGCGACGCGATCGACACCTACAAGCGCTACAGCGACATGGGCCTGCTGCCGGTCGACATCGGCACCGAGGGCTATCCCGCGGAGCTGGACGACCTGGTCGAAGGGGTGGAGATCGCGGGCCAGATCGACAAGAAGCTCAAGCTCCTGCGCCGCATCCCGGTGGACCCGATGACCGGCGAGGCGGAGTGGGGCCTGCGCAGCTACCAGGACGAGCCCGACTCCGACTCCTGGGGCGGCGAGAACGTCTTCGACGTCTACTCGCTGTCGTCCGGCGTGGGCTTGAACGGAGTGCCCTACCGCGAATGGTGACAAAAGGAAGGTGTGCGATGCACGATCCCAAGCGCAAATCAGAAAGCGGCTTCACCCTGCTGGAGCTGATCGTCGTCATTGCCATCATCGGCATCCTGGCGGCGATCGCGATGCCCAAGCTCAAGGACGTGCCGCGCAAGGCGACCGAGGCGGTCCTCAAGACGAACCTGCACACGCTGCGGGACGTGATCGATCAGCACTACGGCGACAAGGGCCGCTACCCCGCGAGCCTCGAGGCCCTGGTCGAGGGAGGCTACCTGCGCAAGATCCCGAACGACATCACCAAGCGCAGCGACACCTGGGTGCTGGTCTACGAGGAGGTCGATCCCGACAACCCGCCCGTGGAGACCGAGGGGGGAGAGGGCCAGCCGGGCATCATCGACGTCCACTCCGGCTCCCCGGCCATCGCTCTGGACGGGACTCCCTACAGCGAATGGTGACCTCACCCCCTAACCCCCTCTCCCGTCTCCCAGCCCACCCAACCCCGGGAGAGGGGGAACGTAGCTTCGGCAATCTTGCCTTCGTCCAGGCACGGTCGTCCCATTCACGTCCCCCCTCTCCCGGCGGGGGGCGGAAGGGAGATGGGAGAGGGGGACAGGGGGTGAGGTCCTCCGAATCCGGCTACAACCTCGTCATCCTGATGGTGACGCTGACCCTGCTCAACATCGCGCTCGCGATCGCGCTGCCGAAGTGGAGCCACGTGATCCGCCGCGAGCGCGAGGAGGAGCTGATCTCCCGCGGTTTCCAGTACGCCGAGGCCATCCGCATCTTCAACAACCGTTTCCAGCGCCTGCCGGTGCGCATCGAAGAGCTGATCGAGGTCGAGCCGCGCTCGATCCGCAAGCTCTGGAAGGACCCGATGACGGACGACGGCAAATGGGTGCTGATCCCGCCGGGAGGCCAGGGCCAGCCGCTCACTCCGCAACCCGATCCCAGCGGTCGGATGCAGTCCGATCCCAGCGGCCGGCCGCAGCCCGGGACCGGAGAGGTCGACCCGGAAGGCGGCCCGCCGGACGAGAACGAGGAGATCGATCCCGGCACCGGCATCGGCGAGAAGAAGGGGATCGTGCAGGTGGGCCCGTTCATCGGAGTCCACAGCCGCAGCGGCAAGGAATCGATCCTGATCTTCAACGGCCGCACCCGATACGACGAGTGGCAGTTCACGCTGGAGATGATCCAGTCGCTTCTCGGCGTAGGGATGAGGCCGGACCAGCCGCCCACGCCCGGCGGCAGCATCGTCGGAGGCGACCCCACGCGCGTCCCGAGCCTGAGCACGCGCTGGCTGGGCCGTCCGCTGCCCGCGTTCCTCCAGCCTCCCCAGAGCCAGATGCCCCAGGACGGCCAGGTGCCCGACGGCCGTCCCCGGCAGCAGCCGCCCAGGCCTCCGACCCGCCGCTGACCCGCCATGAGCGTCCAAGCCGTGCAAGTGAGGATCAAGCGGCTCCCCGCCGCCCGGGACCTTCCTCTTCCCTCCCCCGCCTCGCCGGGAAGCTCCGGTTTCGACCTGCGCGCCGCGCTGGAGGACGAGGTGGTGATCCGTCCCGGAGAGCGCCTGCTGGTCCCCACCGGCCTGGTGCTGGAGATCCCCCGCGGCTGGGAGGGCCAGGTCCGTCCGAGGAGCGGCCTCGCGCTGCGCCACGGCATCGGCATCCTCAACGCCCCCGGCACGATCGACAGCGACTACCGGGGAGAGGTCGGAGTGATCCTGGTCAACCTGGGAGAGGCCCCCTTCGCCCTGAAGCGGGGAGACCGCATCGCCCAGCTCGTCATCGCCCGCGTCGAAGACGTCGAGTGGGACGAGGCGGAGACCCTGGAAGACTCCGGCCGGGGCGCGGGCGGCTTCGGATCGACGGGGCTCGGCTAGACCCTCCCTCTGCAGGGCTTTCTACCTTCTGGGGAGGAACGTCAACCCGCCGCCTTGACCGAGGCGATGAGGTCGGCGAAGTAGTTGCCGCCCGTGGTGCCCGAGCCGTAGGGCGAGTTGATGATCACGCCCACGCTCACGCCGTTGTTGAAGTGGATGATCAGGGTGTTGATCTCGCCGTTGTTCCACTCCGCCGGATGGTAGCCGCCGTGGTTCCAGGACTGCAGGCCGTCGCCATGGTCGCCGAAGTAGACGGCCAGGTTGTCCTTCTTCATCCGGTCCACGAGCGAGGCCGGCAGGATCTTGTCCGGAGTCATGATGGTCCGCATCGTCTGGGCCATCTGGTGAGCCGACAGGTACCAGCCCTGCGAGCCGCACACCGCGCCCATGTCGCCCCAGACCTCGCCGGGCCCGACCTGGCTGAAGTCCCACTTGTTGGCGGTGGCCGACTTGTAGCTCAGCGCCGGCAGGAGGTCGGTCGGCTTGCACTCCATCTGCGGCAGGCCGGCTGGCGCGAACACCGCCGCGTTGACGTAGTTGCGGTACAGGGCGGCATAGGGGGGTATGGTCCCGGGCCTGGGAAGAGGGAGTCCGTTGATCCGCGGGATGAGGATCCGCATGAGGGCGAAGTTCTCGTTCTTGTAGGCGAAGGGGCTCGGCGCAGGGTTGGCCGTGGCCAGGCAGGTCTTCAACTGGTCGTCGGTGATGCCGCTGCATGGCAGCCCGCTGGTGTGGGTCAGGAGCTGGCGGAAGGTCACGTTGTCGACCGCTGCCGTGCGCGTCCACTCCGTGGGCAGGAAGGGACCGATCCTGGAATCCACGGAGATCCTCTTGGTGTACAGGAGCCTCTGCAGGGCCACGCCGGTGAACGTCTTGCTGACGCTCGCCATGGTGATCTTGTCGGTGGCCGTGAGACCGCGGGGTCTCAGGTCCGGAGTGCGGCGGGCGGCGCCGGTGGCGCCCTCGGACCACACGCCGTTTGGACCGACGGCCGCGATGGCGCAGCCGACGGATCTGCCGGTGCACCGCCGGAGGAAACCGGTCGTGAGCTTCTGGAGCCAGGCGCCTTCGGTCGCCGCGGCGAGCGCGTTCCTGTCGATCACGAACGGGTCCGGGACGAACACGGCGCTCGACGGCTTGGCCGTCCGCACCTCGGGCCGGCCGATCTGCGCCGGCTGCGACTGCGGGGTGGCAGCGCCGAGCAGGATCGCGGCCGCACACGAGGCCACATAGAGGAAGAGGGAGGCACGGGTGGATACAAGAGTTTTCATCTTCACTGTCATCTCCTTTGGGGTTTGTCGACGAACAGCCTTGCAGGCGCGCTGGCCGGTACGTGCGTTACCAAAAAACAGACGCAAAAAATGATTGAGAAAAAGTGAGGGAAAGTGCCGGGCCGGAGCGTCTTTCCCAGATGGCGCGACCGCGAAGTCG
>JBJMGZ010000456.1:0-5724 GCA_045807605.1 Thermoanaerobaculia bacterium
TCGATGCCGTCACCCAGTCCGGCGCATACGTCGCGGCCCTCCTCGACGCTCTCGGCTCGCGCGATCCGCTGGAGCTTCTCGGCGAGACCCCGGCGGCCCTGCGCAAGGCGGTGGCCGGCCTGACTGCGGAGCAGGACGGCACTCCCGAGCGCCCCGGCAAGTGGTCGGTGCGCCAGGTGGTGCAGCACCTGGCCGACTCCGAGCTGGTGGGCGGCTTCCGCTTCCGCATGGTGCTCGCCCATGGCACTCCCGAGCTGCCCGGCTACGATCAGGACCTCTGGGCGCAGCGCCTGGCTTACAAGGACAGCGACCTCGCCACCGCCCTGGACGACTTCGAATTCCTCCGGCGCCTGAATCTCCGGGTCCTGCGGCGCGCCACGCCCGAGGACCTGCAGCAGTGCGTGATGCGCCACGCCGAGCGCGGCGACGAGCCGCTGGGCCACATGATCAAGCTCTACGCGGGCCACGACGTGGTGCACCTGCGCCAGATCGCCCGCATCCGCCAGGCCATTTTCCGCCAAGCCATCGGCGCCCCCGCCGCGGTCTAGGTGGCGGCACCGGGCGTCAGGACGGTCAGCCCGATTGCGGCTGCGGCCGTCGCAAAACCATTGTCATAGATCGCGATCGCACCCAGATCCTCGCCGAGCGAGAGGGCCGAGGCCAGATGGATCGCATCGAGCGAGCGCAGCGTCCGAGGCTCCAGGCGAGCCGCTCGGTCGAGGATCTCGCCGTCGAGCCTGAGCAGATGGATGCCCGCCATCACCTCCTCGGCGCGTTGCTCGACCTCCGCCTCCGCGCAGGCGCGGAGGGCGGCCCGCATCACTTCCACGCGGGCCAACTCGCTCGTCACACGGGCAGGCCAGGCCGCGAGGCTCTCCAAGAGAGCGGCGCTCTCCGCTTCGGGCAGGACCAGTTTCACCAGGGCGGAGGAGTCGAGGTAAAGGAGCTCGCCGCTCACGTCAGCGTTCCCGCCGTTGCTCTGCGAGCGCTTCCGAGATGCTGATGGCGCGAGGCCGGTCCGCCGGCGGACCCAACTCGGCCAGGTCGAGCCGGGCCGGGATGATCCGGCCCGAAGACACCAGCCGCGCCAGAGCTGAGCTGCTCCCCGGCAATGGCGCGAGGAGGGCGACGGGCAGGTTCCTCTCCGTTACCTCGAAATGCTCGCCGGCCGAGACCCTGCGGAGATACTGGCTGAGGTTCTGGCGCAGCTCCCGGACGCCGACCTGTTGCGCTTTCATTCCTTGCCTCGCATGATGTAGCACAGTGTAGCACATTCGGGAAGTGTGGTCGATCTCCGGAAATACATGCCGGCCTCGCGCTCGACCCCGAGCCATGAGGCGGGTGAAGCTTCAGAGCCCGAGCGCCCGGGCCAGCCAGTCCATCCGGTCCTGCCGCGCCTCGTCGTTGAAAAAGTGATCGGTGTCATACCACTTCACTTCCTTGGGATCGCTCGCGGCCTGGATGTAGACCGCGGCGTCCCAGGGGGTGATGAACTCGTCGCGCCGGGCGAACTGGAAGAGCAGCTTCGCGGGCGCGGCGCGGCCGATGTAGTGCACCGCGTCGATCGGCGCGAGAGCGTCCACGTAGGCCTGCTGCTGCTCCGGGGTGAGCAGCGTCTGGAACGCGACGGCCGGCACGTTGTGGCCATGCGTCGAGGCGTGCGTCAGGGACGGGAACCCCGCCATGAGCACGTGGGCGACCGGCCGCCGCTCCACCGCCGCGAGCGTGCCGCCGATCGTGGCGCCGTAGCTGTGGCCGACGTAGGCGAGCCGCTTCGCATCCACCTCGGGGCGCGAGACCAGGAGGTCGAAGCCGCGCCGCACGTCCACGATCCCCTGCACCTGCTCCTTGCGGCTCGCCACCGGCTCCCACGGGTTGCCGCCGCGCTGCCCCCTGTTCTCGGGACGCGTGAACGGAGCGCCGATCAGGAGCGAGACGAGCCCCCGTTGCGCCATCAGGACCGCCTCGTCGAGGAACGTGGAGCGGTCCCCCTGGCCGGGATGGAGGTACACCGCGGCCGGATGCCTCCCCTCGCCGGCCGGCAGCACGAGAAAGGCCGGCACCCGCCCGCCCAGCGGGCTCGCGTAGGAGAGATCGATTACACGCGCGCTGCCGCGCCTCTCGGTTTTCGCCTCCTGCATGTCGAGCGGTGCGGAGGCGTCGTAAGCGAAGCTCTCCTGCATCGGGCTCAAGGACTTGAGATAAGCCGCCGCCGCATCGTCGGGACGCAGGAACGTCAACACGGTCTCGTTGAACAGCTCGGGTTTTTCCAGATGGATCAGGTGCCCGGCGCCGGATATCACCACGCGCTGCGAGCCCTGGATGCCGGCCTCCAGCGCTCCGGCGTGAGCGTGGACGTCCGGCATGTCCGAGGCGCCGGCGAGGATCAGCGTCGGCACCTTGATCTCGGAGAGCCGGCCCAGCGCGGGATGCTGCGGCGCGCTGCTCTCGATACCCCGGTTGACCAGGGGATTGGGGGAGCCCATGAGCAGCTCGCGCAGCCGCTCCCGGGCCCGGGTGCTGGCCGCATCGAGGATGTAGCGGTCCTGCACCCACGCCTCGATCAGCTTGACGGCGTTCTTTTCCCGGAACATCGGCCGGTAGTTCTCCAACCCCCGGCGCTGGAAGTGCTCGGAGTAGGGGAGGCCGCTCACCACCGGTCCGGCGAGCACGAGGCTCCCGACCCGCTCCGGATGGGCGAGCGCGTAGTCCACCGCGAGCTTCGACCCGTTGGAACACCCGACCAGCACGGCGCGATCGATCTTCAGGAATTCCAGGAGGGCGTGCAGGTCGTCCACGTCCGAGAAAGCAGCGTTTGGCGTCTCCGACCGGCCGTATCCGCGGCGGTCGTAGCGCACGGTCCGGAAGAGCCGCGCGAAGGCCGGCAACTGGCCGTCCCACGTGCCGCCGGGCACGAGCCCGTCGTGGAGCAGGACGAGCGGCGGCCCCTCGCCCTGGACCTCGTACCAGAGCTTGCCGCCGGCAACGTCGACGAATTCAGCGTGCAGGGGAGAAGCCATGAGGAGAAGAGCCATCAGGAAGTTGCGCATGGCCGAGTATAGTCCGCACCTGTGTTAGCCTTCCGCAAGCTCTCGCTTTTGAAAGCTTGAAAGGAGGCGTCGCATGAAGTCCCGCGCTGCAGCTTTCCTCCTCTTCGCGATCCTGCTTGCCGGATCCGCGCTGGCCCAGGAGCCGACCGTGATCAGCGGCCGGGTGACGAGCGCCACCGACGGCAGCCCGCTGCCCGGGGCGACCGTCACCGCTCCGGCCCTCGGCCTCACCGCCACGACCGACGCGGAAGGGCGCTACACCCTGACCGTGCCGCCCGGCTCCGGAGCGAAGGTCGAGCTCCAGGCCGCCCTTTCGGAGCATGCGCCGTCCACGGTCGAGGTGGACCTCGCCCCCGGCCCGGTTACCCAGGACTTCAGCTTGGGCGTCGGCTTCTACGAATCGATCACCGTGGGCTCGCGCGCGGCCGGCGCGGAAGCGGAGAAGTCCGTGCCGGTGGACGTCTTCCAGATCGAGGACATCGAGACCGCCGGCGCCAGCGAGACCAACCAGATCCTCGAATCGCTCACGCCTTCCTTCAACTTTCCGCGGCCCACGATCACCGACGGCACCGACACGGTCCGCCCGGCCACCCTGCGCGGCCTCGGCTCCGACCAGGTGCTGGTGCTGGTCAACGGCAAGCGCCGGCACACGAGCGCGCTCGTCCACGTCAACGGCAGCATCGGCCGCGGCTCGACCGGCGTCGATCTCAACGCCATCCCGGCCTCGGCGATCCAGGAGGTCGAGATCCTGCGCGACGGCGCCGCGGCCCAGTACGGCTCGGACGCGATCGCCGGCGTCATCAACGTCGTCCTCAAGCAGAGCGCCTCGCCGCTCACCGTGAACCTCAAGGGCGGCGCCACCACCCATGGCGACGGCGCCCTGATCGACACGTCGGTGAGCCAGGGCTGGTCGCTCGGCGGCGGCTCGCTCTTCGCCACGGTCGAGTACCGCGACCGCGACGACACGAACCGCGCCGGCCCGGACCCGCGGCCGCAGGGCTCGCGCGACCCGGTCAAGCAGCCGAACCATCACTGGGGCGATGCCAAGACCGAGGACATCATGGGCTTCTTCAACGGCTCGATGCCGGTCGGCGCGTCCGGCTCGACGTCGTTCTACACCTTCGGCGGCATCAGCCGGCGCGAGGGCTCGGCCGGCGGCTTCTTCCGCCGGGCGAATGAAAACCGCAACATCCCGTCGATCTATCCGAACGGTTTCCTGCCGCTGATCGAGCCCGAGGTCACCGACTATTCGGCGGCGTTCGGCCTGCGCGGCGCCAAGGGCGACTGGTTCTGGGACCTGAGCACCGAGTACGGCGACAACAAGTTCCAGTTCAACGTCTCGAACAGCCTGAACGTCTCGCTCGGGCCGACCTCCCAGACGAGCTTCGATGCCGGCGCGCTGGGGCTCGACCAGTGGGTGACGAACCTGGACCTGAGCCGCGGCTTCGAGGTCGGCCTCGCCGGGCCGCTCAACGTCGCCTTCGGCCTCGAGCTGCGGCGCGAGGGCTACCAGATCACCGCCGGCGAGCCCGCCTCCTACATCGACGGCGGCTTCCCCGACCAGTTCGGCGCCAAGGCGCCGGCCGGCGCGCAGGTGTTCCCCGGCTTCCGGCCGTCCAACGAGGTCGATGCCCACCGCAACAGCTACGCCGGCTACGTCGACCTGGAGGGCGACCTGCTGGAGCCGCTGCGCATGGGGATCGCCGTCCGCTTCGAGGACTACGAGGACTTCGGCAACACGAGCGATTACAAGCTGACTCTGCGCTATCAGCCCGTGCCGTCGTTCGTGGTGCGCGGCGCGGTGAGCACCGGCTTCCGCGCGCCGTCGCTGGGCCAGTCGTACTTCTCGACGGTCAGCACGAACTTCCTCGCGGTGGGCGGCGTCCTCGTGCCGTTCGAGGTGGGCACCTTCCCGGTCGCCAGCCCGGTGGCCCGCGCGCTCGGCGCCCGCGACCTGGAGCCCGAGCAGTCGGAGCACCGCAGCCTCGGTCTCGTCTGGAGCCCGACGAGCTCCTTCGAGGCCGGGATCGACTTCTACCGCGTGGACATCGAGGATCGCATCGTCCTCTCCGGCAACTTCACCGGACCGAGGGTAGCTGCGCTGCTCGCGCCCTTCAACGTCACCGGCGCGCGCTTCTTCACCAACGCGATCGACACCAGGACCGAGGGCTACGACGTGACCGCGAGCTGGGGCACGCGCCTCGGAAGCGACAGCACGCTCAAGCTCTCGGCCGGCTACAACGCGACCGAGAACGAGGTGGTGCGCGTCGCGCCCACGCCGCCGCAGCTCACCGGCCTCCAGGAGGTGCTCTTCGACGCCATCGAGCGGCGGCGTGTCGAGTGCGGCCAGCCCGAGGACAGCCTGCGCCTGGCGGGCGACTGGAAGCGCGGCGGTCTCTTCACGTCGCTGCACGAGAGCCGCTACGGCGAGTACTGTCTCGTCGACCGTCAGGTGGTGGCGCAGGTGTTCGAAGCGGAGTGGCTGACCGACCTGGAGATCGGCTACGACTTCCCGCGCTTCACGCTGGCCGTGGGAGCCCAGAACCTCGTCGACACCTTCCCGGACCGCAACCTGGAGCCGAACTCGAACCTCGGCATCTTCACCTATCCGAGCAGCTCGCCCTTCGGCATGAACGGCCGCTTCGTCTACTCGCGCGTGTCGTTCAAGTTCTGA
>JBJMGZ010000457.1:0-14796 GCA_045807605.1 Thermoanaerobaculia bacterium
GCATCCTGGAGATCTCGCCCAAGGGGATCCAGGACTTCCGTGGCACCTACGAGGAGTACCTGGAGCGGCTGGGCGACGACCACCTGGACGCCGACGCCGTGCTGCGCATGAAGCGCGAGCAAAAAAAGAAAGCTGCGGCCACGGCGAAGGGCAACGGCAGCCCGGCGGACGACAAGCAGCGCCAGCGCCTGCTCAAGGATCTCGCCAGGCGGCGCGACGAGCTGACCACCGCGGTGGAGCAGTCCGAGAACCGCATCCATGCCATCATCGAGATGTTCTGCGACCCCACCTTCTTCGACCGCACCTCGCGCGACCAGGTGAAGAAGCTCGAGGGCGAGCAGAAGACCCTCTCCGAGAAGGTCGAGAAGCTCATGGGCGAGTGGGAGAAGATCGAGGAGCAGATCGCGGGGCTGGGGGGGTAGAAACGTCCCGGTCCTTCGCGAGCCGCTCCTGGAAGGTCTTTTCGCTGCGATCGAGGTAACTACGGTAGCCGTCCGGATCCACGAACGGATTGGCGCCCCCGCCCTTCTTCAGGCGCTCCGATTTTTCCTTGAGGTTGTAGAACGAGCCGTGCGCCGCCAGGAAAACGTCGCAGGGCAGCCCGCGCAGCGTGCGGAAGGTGCGGGCGTAATCCTCGGCGATCCCGGGATAGCTCGGCTCCGCGCCGAGCTTCGCCGTCGGCAGGATGCTGGTGCTGCAGACGATCACGGCGTTGAGGCCGTTCACCTTCATTGTCCAGGTGGTGCAGCCCGCGGTGTGGCCCGGGGTCAGGTGGGCGGTCAGGGTGGAGCCGCCGAGGGTGACGGTGTCGCCGTCCTTGACCAGCCGGTCCGCCTGGATCGGGGGGAAGAGGAGCTGGTCGCCGAGCACCGGATCGTCCTTGCCGCCGCGGGCGAGCGCGGGCGCGTCCGCTTCGCTGGCGTGGAGCTTCGCGCCGGTGAGCGCCTTGAGCGCGGCGAGGCCGCCGGCATGGTCGTAGTGGGCGTGGGTGTTGAGGAGGATCTTCACGTCCTCGATCCGGAAGCCGAGCTTCCTCACGCTCTCGCGGATCAGCGGCACGGTCTCCACGAACCCGCCGTCGAGGAGGATGTGCCCCTCGGGCGTCGCGACCAGGTAGGAGGCGATGTCGCTCGCCCCCACGTAATAGAGGTTGCCCGCGATCCGGAACGGCTCGACCGGCTGGTTCCAGGAGCGCGAGGTGGGGTCCGCTTGCCCGGCGGCCAAGATGGGGAGGAGGAAGAGCAGCGCGAGCAGTGCGGGAAATCTTGCCTGGAGCATGAGCAGAAGCTTACCTCGGTGGGGTTGAGTCTCTCCAGATTTTCTCAGCGTTCGCAGTGCAGGAAGGCTCCTTTCAGCCGCCCAGCGGCACCCTGCTCTATTAGAGGGAGGACCAGCGTAGTGGGCAGCCGCTCTCCACCTTTGTCGCGCCAGTCGCCAGACAGTCTTTTCGTGACGCTTTCTCTCCGATCGACGTTCGAAGGAGGAGGACTCTTCATGAAGCGACTCGCATTGTCTCTCTGCCTCTTGATGCTCGTTCCCCTGGCCGCCTCGGCCGCGGCACCGACTCTGCAGTGCTCCGCCACGAAGTCTCCGGACGGCAAGTCACTAGAGTTCGCCCCTGAGGGGCAGCTCCCGTTCTCAGCTGGAGAACGCCTGCTCTTCGATGCCGGGGAGCTCGCCGGCAAGGCCGACGCCGAGGTGCGCTATTTCCTCGACGGGCAGCTTCACCTGACCGAGAACCTGCCGCTCAAATCGCTCAAACCTGCCGCCATGCCGGCCGACGGCGTGCCGCCCCGGCCGGTCGTCGAGCTGCTTGCCATGCGCCCAGCGGAGCGCAAGCTTCTGGCGACGATCGGCCGCACCGAGCCCGACCGGGTCCGTGTCGAAATCTGGCGGGGTGGAACGCTTCTGGGCAGCCTCTCCCTCGTGCAGCTCCAAAAAGAGGGCGAGGCCCTGCTCGAGGCGCCGTTCCGTCCGGAAGTCGTCCAGTCGCAGGTATCCGGGAAGGGCATGAGGGACCGCCCCAGGAAGAGCACGGAGCTGTTCATCGCGGCTGATACTTGTGAGGGCGGCTGCGCCACCCAACGCGACCAGTGCTTGGCGGACTTCTGCCCGGGAATGTTCTACTGCGAGGAGTGCGAGCTGCAGTACCAGCAGTGCGTGGAAGGCTGCCAGCCGCCGCCACCCCCGCCGAGCTGCCAGTACAAGGAAGAGTACTACTGGACGCCGCTCTATTACTGGGGCACCAACGTCTACTGGTGGGACCAGATCTGCTACCCCGACCGGATCTGGTACTTCTATGACGGGCTCTGGCATGTCCGAGTCGAGCGCGTCTACCGGCGGGACTACGTCAAAAAGACTACCTACACGGATTGCACCACGAGCCAGCAGGTGGTGGGCTACGAGTACTGGTCTTTCCAGTGCTATGACTGGACGTACAGCACTTGCTACGACCCGTGGTACCCCTTTAACACCTGCTACTAGCGCGGACGCGGCGGGGCCGGCTCATGTCGGTCCCGCTTTTAACCTCAGGAGCGACCCTTGTCAGGGATGAAACGGCGACTTCGGGCCCGACCGGCGGGGCAGGGGCGGCCTCTTGAGAGGGCGCCTCGCTTCGCCGCCGGGACGAGGAGCGAGCGGCGGCGGCCGGTCGGTCATCGGGGCCCTGGGGACGACGCGCTTCTTCGCGGGGAAGAGCGACCGCACCAGCCACTCGGGATCGTTCATGGCTCCTCGTCCGGCAGGTCCGCCGGCCATTCGCTCAGGCGCAGCGTGCGGCGCAGGCGGTCCAGGTGGGCGAGGATCTGCCGCTCGGCCAGCGGCCAGGCCTCCTTCGGCGTGTCCTCGTAGACCTTCGGAAGCATCTCGGAGGGCTCCCGAAGCCCCTCGTTCCAGGCCTCCAGCACCTTCGCCTCCCGCCACAGCCGGTGGTCCACGTACTCCCGCAGCTTGCCGCGGCCGTTCAGGATGGCGGGGCCGTGCGCGGGGAAGAGGGTGCCCGGGTGCATCACGGCGAGACGCGCCAGCGAGGCGACATAGTCGTCCATGTCCCCCTCGGGCGGATCGATCACGATCGTGCCGATCCCGGCCACGAGGTCGCCTACCAGCGTGGCGCGCTGGTCCTCCTCCAGGAAGCAGAGGTGCCCGCGGGCGTGCCCTGGGGTGTGGAGCACCAGGACGGTCATGGGTGGATCTCCGGCGAGCTCGATCCGCTGCTTGTCCTGGAGCTCGCCGTCGATCCGGATGCCCCGGCCGGCCAGGCGCTCGGCCGTGGCGGGGTGGGCCAGGACGGGCACATCGAGGGAGCGCCGCAGCCGCTCGACTCCGCCCACGTGGTCCGGGTGGTGATGGGTCAGCCAGATCGCCGTGACCCGCCGGCCGAGCCGTTCCCGGGCCACGGCGAGCGCCCGCTCCAGCCGCTCGTTCTCGGCGTCGATTGGTGAGCCGGGATCGACCAGCACCGCCTCGCCGTTGCCCAGGAGATAGGTGTTCGTGGTCGAGGCGGGCGGCAGCGTGTGGGTGGCGAGCGGGAACATCA
The DNA here is from genome assembly GCA_045807605.1 of Thermoanaerobaculia bacterium. Classification (GTDB taxonomy): domain Bacteria; phylum Acidobacteriota; class Thermoanaerobaculia; order Multivoradales; family UBA5704; genus DATMER01. The sequence goes on from JBJMGZ010000457.1 coordinate 3,539, forward strand.
GGATGCCGGGGCGCATCTCGATGCGGCGGAACGGGCCGAGGTTCGTCTCCTCGGGGTTGCGCAGCCGCTTCAATCCGGCCTCGGGACCGTCGTGCGCGAGCACGTCCAGGATGTGGAGGATCGGTGGAGCGGCCAGCACCGCGCCGCGCCGCCACGACTCCCACGCCGCCAGCGGGTCGATCCACTCGCCCTCGGCGAGCTCTCCCGGCACGATCGCGGGCTGGACCGGCTCGTCCTCCGGCCACTCCAGCAGGAAGAAGCGGTTGTCGAAGCGGACCGGCGCGAACGGGGGCGTCAGCCAGCGGCCGGCCCAGACCAGGCGCGAGGCGTCCTCCAGGAGGATGCCGGTCTCCTCGTGGAGCTCGCGGATCGCGCAGGCGACCAGCCCGGGGAGGATGTCCGGCCCGGGCTCGCCGGCCAGCGACTCCGGGAACCCGGCCGCGGGCGGGAATTCGCCCAGGCCCGAGGGCTCGCCGGTCACGGGGATGGCGGCGTCCGACCGCGACAGCCCGCCGCCGGGGAAGGCGTGCCAGCCGCCCATGAACGGCAGGGCCTCCGCGCGCCGCACCCAGAACACTTCGATCCCGCCGCCCCCCCGCCGATACCGCCAGGGGATCACGGCCGCCGAGGCGCGCGGCGGCGCCTCCCCCTGGCGGCGGAGCACCTTCTCGTACAGGCTCCCGGGCTGCTCGTCCATGGCCGGCCTTATATCAGATCGCCCCGGGAAGGAGGGACCGGGGAGCTGAGGTTACAATGAGGGGACGAGAGGAGCGTGAACTGAGGATGAAACCCCCTGAGATCATCCGTCTGACCCCCGGCAAGCGGGTCCTCTTCCTGACCAAGGACCCGGACCTGATCCGCCGCCAGCTCGCGGGCGAGCTGGACCTCCGCATGGCAGACCTGACCATCGAGGACCTGCTCGACGACATCAATACCGACGCCATGACCCCGGCCTGGGTCTGCTTCAGCCACCGGCCCGAGGACCTCGCCCGCGACGCCTATGCCGGCCTGATCGTGGACGGCAAGCGCCTCTTCGAGCGCGACGCCCTGATCAACGGCAACTTCGAGGTGATCGTCTCCGGCTTCCGCAAGGGCGTGGGCAGCTCCCGGGAAACGGCGGTGCAGGCCGAGAAGTGGTCCGGCATCCGCATCGCCGTCGCCGCCTCCTTCGCGCCGATCCATGCCCGCAACAACATCAACCAGGGCGTGCTCATGGGCGACCACGACCAGCTCCGGCGCCTGCAGGCGAACGAGGGCATCCCCCTGGAGGAATTCACCCGCGGGTACGACCCGATCACCCGGCTCGTGATCCGCCAGGGCGGCCTGTTCCCGTTTTCCAAGGCCATCGCCGCGGGCGAGCTCGAGCTGCCGCGCCCCGACACCGGGCCGCGCCCCATGACCATGGCGGAGAAGATCCTCGCCAAACACATGCTGGGAGAAGGCCAGAAGTTCGTGAAGCCGGGCGACGCAGTGGTGGTAGGGGTCGATGGCGGCTACTCGCACGAGTTCACCACCGCCCAGGTCCACTACTTCCTGGAGCAGGAGTACGGCAAGGACTACACCGTCAAGAACCCGGGCAAATTCGCGGTCTTCGAGGATCACCTGGTCTACGCCGACGAGGTGCCGAAGATGCGGCCGTTCCTCGACAAGATCGAGACCCTGCGCGAGCTGCAGCGCGAGTTCCAGCGCCACACCGGCGTGCGCGACTTCTCGGCCAAGGACCGCATCTCGCCCGGCATCTGCCACGAGGTGGCGCGCGAGCACCTGATCGATCCGGGCGACTTCATCCAGGCCACGGACAGCCACACCTGCATGGGCGGGGTCAACAACGCCCTCACCTGGGGCGTCGGCGCCACCGAGTACGCCGACCTCGTGCACCAGGGGTTCACGCAGGTCGAAGTCCCGGAGTCGATCCGCTTCGAGCTGACCGGCAAGCTCGGCTCCGGGGTCACGGCCAAGGACCTGATGCTCTTCATCCTCCTCAACCATGCCCGGCCGCAGCTCACGCTCAACCGGGTCATGGAGTTCACCGGTCCCGGCATCGCGACGCTCTCCATGGACGAGCGCGCCACCCTGACGAACATGGCGACCGAGTGCTCGGCTCGCACCGCGATCGTGATCGCCGACGACGAGACCTTCCGCTGGCTCGCCGAGTGGCGGCCCGGGGTGGACGTCGAAGCGCTCCGCGCCCGCGCGGTCTTCCCCGACGAGGGGGCGGAGTACGCGGGAGGCGTGTACGAGATCGACCTCTCCGGGATGAGGCCGATGGTGGCGCATCCTGGCGATCCGGACCAGGGCATCCCGTCGGACCCGACGAACGGCGCCTGGGTCGACGAGATCGGCGACGTGCCGATCGACATCGCCTATGGCGGGAGCTGCACGGCGGGCAAGATCGACGACCTGATCTTCTATCACCAGGTGGTGAAGGAGGCGCTCGACGCCGGCTTCCAGGTGGCGCCCGGGGTGAAGTTCCTGATCCAGTGCGGCTCGACCGCGGTGGAGGACTTCGTGCGCCGCAACGGCCTCGCCGACACGTTCGAAAGGGCGGGCGTGACGCTGATCCATCCCGGCTGCGGCGCCTGCATCGGCTGCGGCCCCGGCGTCTCGGACACCACGGATCAAGTGACCGTGAGCGCGATCAACCGCAACTACAAGGGCCGCTCCGGCCCCGGCAAGCTCTGGCTCGCCTCGCCGCTCACCGTGGCCGCCTCGGCCTTCACCGGCAGGATCACGGCCTACGAGCCGGGGATGTTCACGAAGATGGCGGCACGGCAGCCGGAGCTGGCGCCGGCCTGAAACCTCACCCCCTGTCCCCCTCTCCCGTCTCCCTTCCACCCACCCCCGGGAGAGGGGGAACGTGACTGAAGCGATCTTGCCTTCGTTCAGGCACGACTGCCGCAGATACGTCCCCCCTCTCCCGGCTGGTGGGTGGAAGGAACGGGAGAGGGGGACAGGGGGTGAGGTCCCTACCACCGCCGCCGTATCGAAAACCCCCACACCTGCGAGCTCGAGCTGTAGCTCCCGCTCACGCCCGGGTTCAGCAGCTCCTGGCCGGAGGCTCCCTGCGGGTCGTGGTCGTGGAACGAATAGCCGAGGTCGAACGAGATGTTCGGCAGGCTGTAGCTGATGCCGGCGGCGTAGACCAGGGCGTCGCCGCGGGGGAAGCCGGGCTCGATCGTGCCGGAGACGGGCGAGGGCTCCCAGGCGACGCCGCCGTAGATCATCAGCGGGTCCGTGAGGTTCCCCTCGGCGCCCAGGCGCAGGGAGAGGGTGTCGTCCCAGTCGCGCGGGGTCAGGACGACGCGGCTGTCGGTGGGGGCGGGGAAGCTGTAGGTGACGGCGGTCGCCTCCAGGCTCGACCAGCTCTGCCAGGCCGCGTCGGCCTCCAGGCGGAGCTCCGGATAGGGGGCGAACCAGACGCCGCCGCGCAGCTCGCGGGGGATCTCGAACGCCTGGCGGCCCCGGCCGTTGCCGAAGCGCTGCCGGAGCTGGGCCTCGGCGGCCGCGTGCCCGATCGGGCGCAGGTCGAAATCCACGTCGCCGTTGCCTTTGAGCTCGGCATTGCTGCGGTAGACCGCGCCCCAGCCCCACGCAGGATCGGCATAGTGGATCGCGACGTCCCAGGCCAGGGCATCCACGTCGGACTGCGCGGTGAGCTCGCCCTCGAGCTGGATCGGGACCACCGGGCCGCCGGGGGCCGCGGGGACGAGGGCGGTGAGGATCAGGTTGTTGCCCTGCTCCAGGTTGCCGAAGACGTAGCGCAGGCCGCCGCCCACGCTCCAGCCGTCGCCCAGGTCGTAGGCGATCACCGGGTGGACCTCGGCGACGCGCAGCTCGAACACCCGCGTCCGGAAGCGGGCCGGGAAGAAGACGGGGAACCAGTCGATCCGGGTCCAGAACGGGGAGTCGAGCCCGAGGCCGACCGCCCACGGGCCGTCCTTGGAGCTCCACGTGAGGTAGAGGGCCGGCGGGAACTCGATGATGTGCTTGGCCGCGAAGCTGCCGGTGGCGCTCCCGTACTCGTCGTCGGAGTTGGACAGGTCGAGGCCCGCCTGGACCTGGAAGCCTTCGAGCTGGGTGATGGCCGCGGGATTGTAGAAGACCGCCGAGGGCTCGGAGGCGCGGGCGGTGAAAGCCCCGGCCTGGCCGATGGCGCGGCCGCCATGCTGGAACAGGCCGAAGCCGGCGGCGGAAACGTGCCCGGTGCCGGCGAGGCTGGCGAGCCCGGCGGCGAGGCACAGCGATACGAGGCGTCGTTGGCGCATGAAACCCTCCCTGGAATGAGCGTGCGACTCGACCGACAGGATCTCCGGCACGATGCGGTTGTCAGCCACCGTGAGGATAGCGAGCGTCAGCGGCAGATGGAAGCGCCGCGGTCCGCACGCGCCGGGGTTGAGAAGCAGGCAATCTCCGCGCCACTCCAGCTCCGGCCGGTGCGAATGGCCGAAGACGAGCAGCCGCAGCCTGCGCGGCCAGGCCGCGTCGATCTCCTCGCGGCTGTGGACCATGCGGAAGGGCAGGCCGTCCAGGTCGCCCGCCAGGGCTGGCGGGAGCTGCGCCGCGGTCTCGCCTGTGTCCGTGTTGCCGCGCACCGCGGCCACGGGCGCGACCTGGCGCAGCCGCTCCAGGATCTCCAGAGCGCCCACGTCTCCCGCGTGCAGGATCCGCTCGCAGCCGGCGAGCAGCTCCAGCACCCTCGGCCGCAGCAGGTTGTGCGTGTCCGAAACCACTCCGATCCGCACCCGTCCTCCTCTCTGTCCCCTTCGGCGGTCCTCCCGACACTGCTCTTTGTGAAGGCTCCCGGCGAGGACCGGATCTCGCGGAGGGAGCATGCATGAAACTTGCACTGACGTCGAGAGATGCGCGAACGAGCCCTGACCATGCTATCCACACCGGTCTTCGCGGGCAGCCAGGACGTCGGGCCCTACTCCGTGCTGGAGGATCTCGGCCCGGCCCCGTTCGGTATGGCCTACCTGGCGCTCGACACGCGCAGCGACAGGACGGCGATCCTCAAGGTGATCCCTCCCTCGCGGCCCGGCCTGGGCCAGGAGATCACCCCCTGGGAAATTCTTCTCGAGGAGACGGCGGCGCTCATGCGGATTTACCACCGCGGTCTGCCGGCCCTCTTCGAGGTGACCGAGCAGGAGGGCTCGCTGCTCGTCTTCTTCGAGGCGGTGGAGGGCAGGACCCTGCACGAGCTGCTGGCGCGGGGGGAGCGGCCGGACCGCGGGCAGCTCATCGACTGGGGCTGCCAGATCCTGGAGATCCTGGCGGAGGCGCACGCGGAAGGGCTGCTCCACCGGCACGTCGGGGAGGACTCGGTGCTGGTGACGCCCGCAGGGCGGGTGGTGCTGACCGGCTTCGGCCTGACGCAGCTCGTGTTCGATCCGCTCACGGCGCTGGCGCCGGAGCAGCTCGCGGGCGAGCCGCTGACGGCGCAGAGCGACCTCTACGCGGTGGGCTCGCTGCTGCGCCGCCTGACCTTCGCGAGCCGGCTCAAGAGCGGCGGCGGAGTGGTGGGCACGAACGGCCGCGACCCGCTGCTCAAGGTGCTGGCGCGCTCGACGTTCCCCGATCCGGCTGCGCGCTACCGGAGCGCCGTCGAGATGGCGGATGCGCTTCGCCAGGCCGGCCGCGCGCGCGCGGCGCTTCCGGCGTCCGGTCCGAGGGCCGTGCCGCCCGCGGCCGACTCCCGCGTGACCCCCTTCCCCTCCCCGCAGCGGGCCCCCTCCGAAGACTCCGAGGACGGCGACCGCCGCTGGGCCCTGCTGCTCCTCGCGGTGACTCTCCTGCTCATGCTCTCGGTGATCGCCACCGGCTGGTTCCTGATCGGCGGCGACACTCCGCCGGAGGCCCCCGGAAGCGCGCAGACCTTCTGAAAAAAAGGACGTAAAGGACGGAAAGGACATAAAGGACTCCGGAGGATTCTCCTGGGTCCTTGGAGTCCTTTGGGTCCTTTGGGTCCTTTCCGGTAGGATGCGGCGCGTCTTTCAGGGGAGGTCCGCTCATGAAGCTCCGCATCCTGGCTCTGGCCGTGCTCGCGCTGCCCGCTCTCGGGCTCGCCGAAGAGACTTCGCCGAAAACCGAGATCGTCGTGCTCAAGGCGGCGCGGCTGTTCTCCGGCAAGGGAGAGACGACGATCCGCGACGCCGTGGTGATCGTCGAGGGGGGGAAGATCAAGGCCGTGGGCTCCGCCCTGGAGGTGCCCGCCGGAGCGAAGGTCGTCGACCTCGGCGATGCCACCCTGCTGCCGGGGTTCATCGACTCCCACACCCACGTCTCGGGGGAGTCCGAGAACGACTGGAATGCCGCGTTCACGGCCGGGTTGCGGCGGACGGTCCCGGAGGTGGCGCTCCGGGCCTCGGTCTACGCCCGCAACCTCCTGATGGCCGGCTTCACCACGATCCGCGACCTGGGGTCGGGGGATTCCATCGACGTCGGCCTGCGCAACACGGCGCGGGACGGGATCATCGCCGGGCCGCGGATGCTCGTGTCGGTCCACGCTCTCGGCGCGCGCGGCGGCCACTGCGATGCGACCGGCTTCCCGTACGAGCTCTTCGGCCCCGAGCCGGGCATCGAGCAGGGCATCGCGAGCGGCCCGGACCAGTTCCGCGACGCCGTGCGCTTCCAGGTCAAGTACGGCGCCGACGTGATCAAGGTCTGCGCCACCGGCGGCGTGCTGTCGCTCGCCGACGAGGTGGACACGCCGCAGATCACCCAGGACGAGATGAACGCGATCGTCGACGAGGCGCACCGGCTGCGCAAGAAGGCCGCGGCGCACGCCCATGGCGCCGAGGGGGCCAAGGTCGCGATCCGCGCCGGCATCGACTCGATCGAGCACGGCTCCTTCCTCGACGACGAGGCCCTGCGCATGATGAAGGACCGCGGCACCTGGCTCGTCCCCACCCTGCTCGCCGGCGAATACGCGACCGCGCCCGAGCGCAAGTACCCGCCGGAGATCGCCGAGAAGGCCCGGGCCGCCATGGCGAAGCGCTCGGAGACGTTCCGCAAGGCCGTGAAGATGGGGATCAAGATCGCCTTCGGCACCGACTCGGGCGTGAGCCCGCACGGCGTCAACGCGCGCGAGTTCAAGCTCATGGTGGACCACGGCATGACCCCGGCCGCCGCCCTGCGGGCCGCCACCGCCTCGGCCGCCGAGCTGCTGGGGATCTCGCGGCTGACCGGCACGCTGGAAGCGGGCAAGGAGGCGGACATCGTGGCCGTGCCGGGCGATCCCCTCGCCGACGTCACGGCGACCGAGCGCGTCGCCTTCGTCATGAAGCACGGACGGATCTACAAGCTGAACGGAGAGCCGACAGGCTTCTGATGAGGATCCACAAGGTCTACACCCGCATGGGCGACGAGGGGATGACCGACCTGGTCGGGGGGGAGCGCGTGCCCAAGGACTCGCTGCGGATCGAAAGCTACGGCACGGTGGACGAGCTGCAGTCCGTGCTCGGCATGCTGCGCGCCGCGCTCTCGGAAAGCGGGAGCTCCGAGCTCGTGGGCCACATCCACCGGGTGCAGCAGGACCTCTTCGACCTGGGCAGCACGCTCTCCACGCCGCCGCAGCACGCCGGCCGCGTGAAGAATCCGATCACGGCAGAGCGCATCGGCTGGCTGGAAGAGACCATGGACCTCTGGAACGGGGAGCTGCCGCCGCTGCGCTCGTTCGTGCTCTCGGGCGGCGGGCGGTACTCGGCCCTCGGCCACGTGGCGCGCACGGTCTGCCGGCGCTGCGAGCGGATCGTGCTCCGGCTCGCGCGCGAGGAGGACGTTCCGGCCGAGGTCCTGCGCTACCTCAACCGGCTCTCCGACTTCCTGTTCGTCCTCGCCCGCCACCTGGCCCGGGTCTTCGGCGAGGACGAGCCGCTCTGGGAGACGCCGCTCCGGCAATGACTCAGGCCACGACCGCCGGCATCGGGTGGCTGCAGATCGCCTTGAGAGTCCGCGCGATATCCGAGTAGAACGGGCCGGTGAAACGCTCGGACCCCAGGGCGCGGGCCTCCAGCACGATGTCGTCCAGCGACAGGATGCCGTCGACGCGGTTGTCGAGGTCCACCACCGGGAGCCGGCGCACGCCGAACTCGCGCATCGTGTTGAGAGCCTCGGTGATCTCCTCCTCCGAAGAGCAGGAATAGACCTCGCCGCTGAGCACGTCCTGGACCAGGACCAGCGACGGCCTCTCGTCGCGGCGGGCGAGCGCGAGGCAGATGTCGCGATCGGTGATCACGCCGACCACGCGCCGCGCGGCGTCGACGACGGGGAGGAAGCCGCACCCCACGGCGGCCATCATCCGGCCCGCCGCGGCGAGGTCGGTCTGCGGCGTGCAGGTGCGCGGCTCCCGCTTCATGACGCTGTAGACTTTCATTCCACACCCTCCTTTGCTCAGCCGACTGTAAACCTCTGCCGGATGGCGGGCACCGGTCCGGCGGGTGGCCGAGGCTACGCGGAAGGGTGGGCGCGCCGGAAGAGGACCAGGTTGCCAGTGCCGCCGAGCAGAACTCCCGCGAGAAGCGCCGACGCGCCGGCCGAGACCAGCGGCGGCCGCGCCAGGCCCAGCCCTGCCGCGAGGAGGGGGACGCCGGCGGTCCAGAGCACGAACGTGGCGGCCTGGATCGCCCGCACCGGGGTGGCGTGGGGCGATGGGGGCTGGACCGAGAATCCGGCCTGCTCGTAGGCCCGCATCCAGGCGTAGATGGGCAGCAGGCGGTAGCTCACTCCCACCACGATCTGCGCCAGGAACCCGACCAGCCCCAGGGTGCCGTAGACCAGCGCGGCCTGGAGCTTCCACTCCGAAGGCGGGATGAACGCGAGCACCAGCCCGAGCGCGGCGGCGACCGCGAGCCAGGCGAGGGCCTGGATCGCGTGGAGCATGCCCCAGTCGGGCCGCCGCAGCTCCTTCGGCGCCGGCCTGGGGTTGCGCTTCATCCAGGCCACATGGAGGAGGAACGCGAGGATGCCCGCGGCGGCGAGCGGCGCGAAGAGGGCCACGGCGCGGCTGCGGGTGAGAAACGAGATGAAAAGACCGAGGGCTCCGGCTTCGAGAAGGATCGCGGAGGCGTAGAGCGACCTGCCCTGGGGCATGGCGGAGGGCAGGAGCATGGGGAGCAGGCGGTAGCCGGCGGCCATGACCATCATCGTGCCCCAGCCGAGCGCCGCGAGATGCGCGTGGGCGAAGACGTTCGAGAGCACATAGCCGCCGAGCACCGGCCGCACCTTGTTGAGCCCCAGGAGGATGCCCATCCCGGCGGCGGTGAGCAGGTTGAGGAACGCCAGGAAGAAGTGGAGCTTCACCGCGGCCGGGATGGGCGCGGGGACCAGCGCGAAGGCGGTGCGGCCCGCCACCCAGAGCAGGGCCGCGGTGGCCGTGCCCGCGGACCAGACCATGCCGGCCGGGCTGTCCAGCCAGAAATGGGAGACCATGCCAACCACGCCGATCAGGAGCAGGGCGAACGCCGTGTAATCGGGCGCGCGGGCCGGCAGCGGCGTGCGCAGCGCCATGGGCGCGATCATGTAGAGGGCGCCCAGGATCGACGCGCTGATCCAGCCGAGCGTCACCAGGTGGACGACCGCGATCATCTGCGGATGGTAGAAGAAGGCGGCGAAGCGCGCAGGCCAGACCGCGAGCGCGGCGAAGGCCGTGGCCAGGCAGGCATGAGCCAGGGAGAAGTAGAGGAGAGGCAACCGCGAGTGGGGAGGGCGCTGGCTTCCGGGCTGCATGGCGGGGGGATCATATTCAATTCGTTTAGACTCCGGACATGGCGGAAGACCGGGCCCGCTGGATGGCGGATCTGCTGGCGACCTCCCTTCAAGTCTCCGGGCTCTCGGAAGAGGAGCTCGAGCGGAGGCTCGGATGGAGCCCCGGGTCCATCGGCCGGATCCTGGAAGGCGAGGAGGATTTCGATCCGGAGGAGGTCCTCCAGGTCCTGGACGAGCTGAACGGAGATCCCGGGCTGGACAGAAAACCCGTGATCGACAATCCGGACGAGGGGCAGACCCAGGTCGTCTCCAACCTGCTCGAGCGCTTCCGCGGCCTGGGCTACGAAGCCCGGGAGGTGACCGCTCCGGAAGAGGAGCTGGACCTCTCGAAGCTGGAGAAGAAGGTCCGGGCGATCCTGAGAGAAGCGTTCGGAAAGGAGAGCTAAGCCGAGCCAGGCTAGAAGGCCGGCCGGGCTTCCAGGCGCTTCAGGTAGGCCCGCACGGTGTGGAGCAGCCCGAGGGAGCTGCGGTCCGTGTCCAGAGACCGCTTGAGGAGGAGCAGCGCCGCCAGCGCCTCGCGGGCGATCCGGCGCGACCGGAAGATCGTGATCGTCTGCTCGATGAGGCTGCGGGCTGCCGCGGTCTTTCCCTTTTCCAGGAGAACCGCGGTCAGGTCGAGCGACACCAGGGCCGCGTGATAACCCAGGCCCGCCTGCTGGAACCGGGTCTGCGCATCGCCGAATGCCGCCTCCGCGCGGTCATGCTCGCCGAGCCCGAAAGCGATCTTCCCTTCCACCCAGCGCAGCTTGATCAGGTTCAGGCGGTCGCCGGTGGTGTAGTAGGCCTTCTTGCTGCGCCGCAGGATCCGGCGCGCCTCCTGGAAGCGGCCGCAATCGGTCAGGAAGTTCACCAGGTTGTGAACGGCGGAGAGCACCAGCTTCGGGTCGCTCACCGGGTTGATCATGGCCAGCCCGGCGGTCAGGTACTGGATGGCCCGCTCGGGATCGTTGCCGTAGCCGGTGTAAAGGCCCTTGCTGATCAGGGCGCTGCCGGCGTTGAAACGGTCGCCGTGCCGCTCATAGATCGTATAGACCGCGTCGAGCAGGGCCAGGGCCTCCGGGAAGCGCCTCTGCGATCCGCGCTGGGACGCGGCCACGCGCATGATCCGGGCGAGCAGGAGAGGGTCCTGCGTGCCCCGGGCGCTCCACTCGGACGCCCGGCGCAGCGCGCGCTCCGCGGCGTCCAGGTCGTCCGCGACGCGGTGGGCGTTCGCCAGCTCGGTGAAGGCGCGCGCGCGCAGGTCCGAGGCGAGCTCCCGGCCGTACTCCATCGGGTCCAGCCCCTCGGCCACCGTCACGGCCCGCTCGGCCAGGAGGACCATCTGCTCCAGGTCCTGATAGCGGCAGGCCTGGCTCCGGGCGAGCAGGGTCTCGCAAAGGCCCCAGTTCTGCGAAGTGCCCCGGCGCAGGAAAGAAAAGCCACTGAAACCCGTTCCGGTCGAGACAGTGTCCCGATTCAGGCTCTGGTGGACAGATGTGAGATCTTCGTTCACGCAC
>JBJMGZ010000458.1:0-3007 GCA_045807605.1 Thermoanaerobaculia bacterium
CTCGGACCGGGCCCCTGGGCATCGATCGTGCGGAAGCGGCCGTCGCGCAGCACGGACACGCCGTGCGCCGTGCCCACGTAGAGGCTGCCGTCCTGCCCGGGCAGGACCGACCAGACCGCGTCGTCCGCGAGGCCGTCGCGCTCGGTCCAGACGCGGACGGCACGGTCCTTCCAGAGCACGAGGCCGCCGTAGGTGCCGATCCAGACCGAGCCGTCCGGCCCTCCCGCGAAGGAGGTGACCAGGAGATGCGGCAGCCCTTGCAGCGTCCGGATGCGGCCGTCCCGCAGGACCGCGAGCCCGCGGTTGGTGCCGATCCAGAGAGCGCCGCCGGGGTCTTCCCAGAGGGCGCGCACGAAGGGATCGGGCAGGCCCGGCAGCGTGCGGGTCCGCCCGCTTTCGATCACCCGCAAGCCGCTCTGCTGCGTCCCGGCGTAGATCCTCCCGTCGCGGCCCGCGACCACGGCACGCACGATCTCGTCCGGGAGGAGGATCTCCCAGCGGCCGTCCCGCCGGTGGGCCAGGCCCCTGTCCGTGCCCAGCCATACCTCGCCAAGCCGTGTCTCGCCGCGGCCGTCCTCGGCGATCGACCAGACGACGCCGTCGGGCAGGCCCGTGTCCGGAGTCCAGCTCTCGATCAGGCCGCGGTCGTAGATCCCGATCCCGCGCTCCGTGGCGATGTAGACGGCGCCGTCCCGCGTCTCGGCCACGGCATGGACCTCGTCCCAGCCGAGGCCGTTCGCCGTGGTGATCCGGTCGAGCCCGGACCCGCGGAGGAGGAGGACGCCCTGGTGCGTCGAGAGGTAGAGCGTGCCGTCCGAGCCCTCGGCGATGTGGAGGACGGGGCCTGCGACCCCCGGGACGGGCTCCAGCGCGCCGTTGCGCAGCACGGCGAGGCCCTGGCCGGTGCCGAAGCGGACGGTGCCGTCCCGCGCCTGGTGGATGGCGTGGACAATATCGCCAGCATTGCCGGCATTGCCGGAGAGGAGGCGGGCCTCGCCCGAGCGGACCGCGAAGGCGCCGGCCTCGCCGCCCAGAAACAGGGTGCCGTCGCGGGCCGGGAGCGCCGCCATGAGCCAGGGATTCGCGGGCAGGCCGCGGACGGCCAGGCGCTCGTAGCGGCCGTCCGGGCGGCGCGCCGAGACGCCGCCGGGGCGCACGAACCAGAGGGTGCCGTCGGGAGCCTGGGCGAGGGAGGCGACCTCGCCTGCGCTCAATCCGCTGTCGGCGGGCGGCGATGTGAAGCGGCCGTCCCGGTAGATCGAGACGCCGCGGTCGGTGGCAAAAAAAAGGGCGCCGTCCGCGCTCTGGCGGACGGCGCGCACCGGTCCCGGAGGGAGACCGTCGGAGCTTTGGAAGCTGGTGAAACGGGAGCCGTCGAAGCGGCTCACGCCGTCGTTGGTGCCGGCCCAGAGATAGCCGTCGCGGTCCTCGAACAGGGCGAGCACCTGGCTCTGCGCGAGGCCGTCGTCCACGGTGAGGTTGCGGCGCACCCGGACCTGGGCCCCGGCCGGGCACGCCTCGAGCAGGGCGAGGACGGCGACGATCAGGAAGGCAAGGGGCCAACGGGGCATGACGAGGATTGTAGGGATGCCGGCCGCTCCGGAACAACCGCATGACCGGACGGTTCTGCGGCGGGTCCCCTGCATGGTCGTGCAGGGGAGCTCCCGGCGTCCTTGTTGTCCTTGGTGTCCTTGAGGCTCTTTTCTTTCTTGCCTAGTGGTGCGTGCCGCTGCCCGGCCCTTCCGCCTTGCCGGTCAGGCTCCCGTGGACGAGCGCGATCCAGTCCTCGGTCTTGATGAAGCCGCTCCCCCACTCCTTCCACTTCTCGGGCAGCCCCTCGGCCTGGATCGCCTTCAGGTCCTTGCCCGCGTCGATGCGCTGGCGCACGTGGGCCGTGGTGTCCTTGAGCATGGCGAGATAGCCCTGCAGGTCGGCCTTGGTGGAGAGCGGGCCATGGCCGGGGATGACCTTCACGTCGTCCGGAAGCTGCGCCAGGACCTTCTCGACGTTCTCGGTGAGCCCGGCGAGGCTGCCGCCGCTCTCCAGGTCGATGAACGGGAAGCGGCCGGCGAAGTAGTCGTCGCCCATGTGGACCACGTTCGAGCCGGTGAAGAAGATGACGCTGTCGCCGTCCGTGTGGCCGTGCGGGTAGTGCAGGACCCGGATCTCCTCGCCGTTGAAGCTCACCGAGACCGACTCGCCGAACGTGATCACCGGCAGCGCCTTCGGCGGCGCGGGCGCGATCTGCTCGCCGCGCAGCGATTGCCCCTTCTCCATCCGCTTGCGGACGTTCTCGTGCGCGATGATCGTGGCCTCGGGGCCGAAGACCTCATTGCCGCACGTGTGGTCGAAATTCAAGAGGGTGTTCAGGATGAACGCGAGCTTGCCGCCGCTCAAGGCCTTGAGCGCGGCGCGGATCTTGTCCGCGAGAGGCGCGAACTGGTCGTCCACGATGAGCAGGCCGTCGCTCCCCACCGACACGCCGATGTTGCCGCCCGCTCCCTCCAGCATGTAGACCTTGCCGGCGACCGGCGTCGCCTTGATCTCCACCTTGGAGAAGTCCCGGTCCTGCGCCGCCGCCAGACCTGAAAGAGCCAGTCCGAGAAGCGCCCCAAGACAAGCCTTCCTCATCGCCGATCCTCCCGCGGGCGAGCCCCGCCGAATGTCCGCGCGGGACTGTAGCATGCGCTGTCCCGTTTGCACGTCTGCAAGTACCTATCTAAGTGGAGGGCGTCCTATTCGCGCGCAAACTCGTTGACCTCCGGCTCTTCCTCCCCCCTCAGCCAGCGCTCGCGCGCTCCTCCCTCGCAGGCCGCAGGGCCCATGGACACAGCTCCTCCCCTCCGGGGTCCCGGAGGTGCGAGACCTTCCTTAACGTCGTTTGCCCAGGAGGAGTCCAATCAATGAGGCCAAGCATCCTCATCCGTGTCCTCGGCGGTGCCGTCCTGCTCATGGCGCTCGCCCCCTCGACGGCGTTGGCCCAGCTCGTCGACCGCACCCGCGCTCC
>JBJMGZ010000459.1:0-3921 GCA_045807605.1 Thermoanaerobaculia bacterium
GGCGAGCGTGATCCATACCCCTTCGCGCCAGGCCGGCACGAGCGACTCCAGGCGGCCGTACGCTCCCTGCTGCAGCACGGTCGCGAGGAAAGGGAGCCGCCCCTGGCCGGCCAGCGGGAGCAGCGCGTCGAGCGTGGCCGAGTCGAGGCCGATCACGAACAGCACCGGCCGCGGCCCGGGCTCCACCACGGCCGCCCGGTGCACCCGCGGCGGCAGCGCGTGGAACGCCTCCCGGCGCTCGATCATCGCGAAGACCGACAGCACGGCCAGGAGCACGTAGCCATAGCGGCTCTTCCATCCGTAACGTCTGCGATGCAGCGTATGGAGCAGCGCCGTGTAGAAAGAGATCAGCGCGAGCAGGGCCAGCCAGGCGGCGGTGCGCACGAGCCGGTCGTTGATTCCGGCGGGCAGGTAGAAGGCGTAGAGGGAGGCATGGCTGGCGTCGAGCCAGGCGGCGGCCGCGAGGGCCAGGGTGAGCGCCCAGGGGAGCCACCGCCGCCCGCGCCGCGGATGCCGGAAGGTGAAGGGGAGGTGCAGCACCAGGGAGGCGAGCCCCACGAGGCCGCCGTACACGAGGACGCCGCGCACCACCGGCCCCGGGGAGAAGGGCAGGTGCGGGTTGAGGAAGAAGATCAGCCCGGCGATGTGAGTGCCGAGGAGGGCCCCGGGAGCGAGGCCCGCCAGGATCGTCGAAAGCTTGCCGGGCCTCAAACCACGAAGATCGGACGTTCCATCTCGTGGACGAAGTGCCATTGATAGGTATAACCCGGGAACTCCAGCGGCACGGTGTACTCGGCCCGCATCCGGAGGAGGTCTCCGACCCGTTCCACGGTGACGTGATCCTTGTCCAGCGGCAGCTTCAGATCGGCTGCGCGCTTCAGGATGGCCTTCTTGACGTCCTCGGCGGTCGTGTTGACGCCCGCGGACCTGGCCATCTCGTCCATGAAGTCGTACATCTCGGCGCTGGCGATCTTCACCGGAATCGCCTTGACGGAGATCATCACGGCGAGCCCGAGCACCAGCAGCCAAACGATACACCCGAGGTTGCCCTCGCCGCGCTCGGCGATCCTCCTACGCATACGAACCTCCTTTGAAATCGCGCGACAAGTCTACCGCACGATGCGGAAAGTTCGCTCCCATCTCGTGCTGGTGAAGAAGTGGAGGGCCACCTGGGAGATCTGGCGGAGCTTGCCCAGGAAGCCCGGCCACTCCACCGGCTCGGGTCCCTGGCTGTCGAACGACCAGTAGACCATGAAGGCGCGCCCCTTGACGTACTCCCGGGGCACCGCCCCCCAGACGCGCGAGTCGTTGGAGTTGTCGCGGTTGTCGCCCATGCAGAAGTAGTGGCCGGCCGGCACCGTGTAGGGCCCGAAGTTGTCGCGGGTGCGGTTGTTCTGGAGGAACGGGCTGCGCGGGATGATGAACGGGTCGACGTGCCAGGTGTAGCTCTCGTCGTCGACCGGCTTGCCGTTGAGGATCAGCTCCTTGTCCACCACCTCGAGGGTGTCGCCCGGCAGGCCGATGCAGCGCTTGATGAAGTCGCGGTAGGGGTCCTCGGGGAACTTGAAGACCACGATGTCGCCGCGCTGGATGTCGCGCACCGGCAGCAGCGGCCGCTCGATGCCCAGAGCCGGGCCGAAGATGAACTTGTTGACCAGGATGTGGTCGCCGATGAGCAGGTTCTGCTCCATCGAGCCCGACGGGATCTTGAACGCCTGCACCACGTAGGTGCGCGCGAAAGTGGCGAAGATCACCGCGATCAGGAGCGCCTCCAGGTACTCCCGCTGCCAGGACTTCTCCTCGGGCCACCGGTGATCGGACGGTTGCGGTTCCATGGATCTGTGGCGCGGGCTAGCGGATCAGGCGGAACGACCGGCCCCAGCGGGTGTTGGAGAAGAAGCCGAATGCCGTGCGCAGCAGGCCGGCGACGGGGTTGGTGCCCTCGGGCGGCTGGTTGCCGTTCGACCAGTAGATGAACAGCGCCCGGCCCTTGACCAGGTGAGCGGGCAGGAACCCCCAGAAGCGCGAGTCGAGCGACTCGTCGCGGTTGTCCCCCATGAAGAAGTAGCGGTGCTCGGGCACGGTGACCGGTCCGAACCAGTCCCGCGGCGCATAGGGCGGATCGCGGCGCTTGTGGATGACGTACGACTCGTCGGCCACGTCCTTGCCGTTCAAGTAGAGCTCGCTGTTGTCCACCTGGATGGTGTCGCCCGGAACGCCGATGGCGCGCTTGACGATGTCCATCCCCGGCTCGGTCTTCGAGCGGAAGATGACGATGTCCCCGCGCCGCACCGGCCGCAGCGGCAGGAGCTGACGCTCCAGGTCGGTGGCCGCGGGGCCGTAGATGAACCGGTTGACGAACAGGTGGTCCCCGATCAGCAGCGTGTTCTCCATCGAGCCGCTGGGGATGTAGAAGGTCTGCACCACGAACACGTTCGTGAAGCGCAGGAAGATCGCGGCGATGAGGATCGCCTCGAAATACTCCCGGAAGACCGACCGTTCCGGGGCCGACCGCTTTTCCGCTCGCTCAGCCATGGCGGCCTAATCTACTCGAAAGCCGGCCTCGGAGGCGAATCGGCGCAAGCGAACGCGCAGAGCGCCAGAACACTGGACACGCCTCTCCCCGAGGGCGGCCCCCCCTCTCCCCCGCCAGAACGCTGGACGGCCCGCTCCGGCTCCAATCCCTAAGTCTCTGATTCTTCGACGTTTCCAAGTTGGCAGCGGCCTTGTACCAGGGGGCTGCCGTCAACCTGGAGAGGAGGTGGCGAGCGCAGGACGGACACGAACGCAAATCAGGCAAGGGGAAAGACCGATAGAAGCGAAGCACGTGAATCTCAAACCAAGAAAAGGAGCCAATCCATGAACCAGTACCGTCGTCTCATCGGCAGCGCGATCCTGGCGGGGCTCGTCCTCGCCGCCCTTCCCACCTTCGCGGCGGAGGCCCGCCGCGTCAACATCAACACCGCGGACGCCTCGCAGCTCGCCCTGTTGCCCCGGGTGGGCCCCAGCGTCGCCCAGAAGATCCTCGACTTCCGCAAGGAGAACGGCCCGTTCAAGTCGGCCGAGGACCTGATGCTCGTCCAGGGCATCGGCGAGAAGACCTTCCAGCTCCTGAAGCCCTACCTGGCCGTCTCGGGCGAGACCACGCTCAAGGAGAAGGTCAAGGCCGGCAAGGCCGCCCCGCCGGCGAAGCCGGCAAAGGATGCCGCGAAGGACAAGAAGGACAAGCAGGAGAAGGAGGGCGAGCGCTAGCTGGAGCGGGCGGGGCGGCCGGCGCACGGCCGCCCCCTTCTCCTCTCCGGGGACCAGACCATGAAGAGATCCGAACGGGGCTTTCAACTGGTGGAGCTGCTGGTGGTGCTCGCGCTGTTCATGATCATGGCCGGCCTGACCGTGCCGTCGTTCCTCCGCATCTCGGGGCAGTGGCGGATGCGGCTGGCAGCCGAGGAGGTGGTGGGAGCGATGCGGCTGGCGCGGGCCTTCGCGGTCCGCAGGTGCGCCAACGTGGCGCTCAAGTTCCGGCCGCGGGCGGACGGCCATGCCACCTACGCCCTCTACCGGGATGCCGACGGCGACGGCGTCCTCAACCGCGACATCGATCTCGGGGTGGACCCGATGGTCGCGCCGCCGCAGCGGCTGGAGCTGCTCGGCACGCAGGTGCGCTTCGGGTTCCCGCCGGGCCGGCTCGCCCGCGATCCGGCCGCGCCGAGGAAGTGGGTGCGCAACGGCGACGACCCGATCCGCTTCAACAACTCGAACCTCGCCTCCTTCGGCCCGCTGGGCACGGCCACGCCCGGCACGGTCTTCCTGACCGACGGCCAGAGCAGCCTGGCGGCCGTGCGGGTCACGGGCCGGACGGGCAGGGTGAAGGTGGTCGTCTACGACTTCGAGGAGGAGGTCTGGAAGTGAGCCGCCGGTCTC
>JBJMGZ010000460.1:0-9415 GCA_045807605.1 Thermoanaerobaculia bacterium
CGTGGAGCCGAGCCCGACTTCGATCACCAACATGGGCAAGGTGCTCGGCGCGCAGTACCTGGTCTATGGCACGGTCAACGAATGGAGCCCGGAGCGCGCCAACCGCAGCATGGGGCCTGGCGGCGTTTTCGCGGCCGGCAAGAAGGAGGCCGAGGTCGCGATCACGTTCACCTTGACGGACGTGGGCACGGGCCAGATCCTCTTCACCACCCTGGAGCGGGCGCGGATGGGCGAGTGGAATTTCGCCTTCGGGGCGCCCGGCGGCGGCGGGGGCGGGACGCAGCAGAACACCCCGGTCACCTATCTCCTCCGCGCCTGTGCCAACAAGGCGGCCTTCAAGATCTCCACGTTCCTGCGCGACCGCAAGTGGAAGGGATCGGTGGTCGACGTCAAGAAGGATGACATCTACATCAACGCCGGCAGCCAGCAGGGGATGGCGTTGCAGACGAAGCTTTCGGTGCAGGCCGTCAAGGGGATCATCAAGGACAAGGAGAGCGGCACGGTCCTCGGCGAGGACCTGCGCGGCATCGGCACCCTGGAGGTCATCTCGGTACAGCCCGGCTTCTCGATCGCGCAGGTGGTCGAGGGCTGCAAGGGGCTCAAGGCCGGGGATCGCGTCGAGCTCGCCACCAACCCGGTGCCGCCGCCCTCGATCCCCGAGTGCGAGGCCATGGACGCCACCCAGGCGCCCTGAGAAAACCTTTCTGTCGCGGAGGAACGAAGGCCCGCCCTACGGCGGGCCTTCCAGCGTCAGGGGGGAACCGGCGACCCGGATGCGGCCGCCGTCCTGGGCGCGGAGCGCGAGGAGGAACTTCGTGCTGTTCAGCTTGGGCGCCGGGAAGTCGAAGGTCTGGCGGGCCGAGGCGCCGGGAGCGAGCTCGATCCGCCAGGTGGACAGCGAGGAGCCCAGGATCGAGTAGCTCCGCCCCTGATCGTCGTTGAGCGCCGAGCTCTCGCCGTCGACGATCGCGGACAGCGGCAGGGCGGCCTGGTTCGTGAAGGTCACGGTCACCCGCAGCCCGCCTTCGTCCCGGCGCGCGATCGAGTCCGCGCGCGCCGAGAGGCTGGAGAGGTCCGCCGTGGGGGCTGGAGTCTCTTCCACGGGAGCCGGCGGCGCAGGCGTCGGCGTGGCGGCCGGCAGCACGGCGGCATCTTCCTGGCGTTCCCGGCGCTCCGGGCTCGGCTCGGGCTCCGGCTCCCGGATTCTCCGGCGGGGCGTCGGCTCGGGGGTCGCCTCCGGCTCGGAATGGAACGGGGTGGGCTCGAGGATCGGGCCCTTCCCTGGCGGATCGGACGGGGAGATCTGGGTGTAGAGCACGAAGCTCACCAGCCCGGCGCCGGCCACGCCGGCCGCGATCCTGAGCGCCGATCCGCGCTTCGGAACGGCTTGGGCGGGCAGCGGCACAACCGCCGGGACCGGCTCGACCGGCTCGACCGCGTTCAGCCGCTCGGCGGGCTTCGCCGTGAAGACGTTGCCCTTGGGCGTGCGCAGGAAGAGGACGGGCGTCGCCCACTCGAAGCCGTCGGGATCGCCGGAGTGGATCGCCTGCCGGCCCTCGGTGAGGGCCTCGTCGATCGAGTCGCCTTGCGCCAGATGGCGGTAGAACGCCGTGCTGAAGCCGATCGCGGCGTCGTCGGAGATCGGCATCCGCATGGCGACCACGGCGGGGACGCCGCCGAGCACGAGCGCGGTGGCCACGCCGCGGAAGGGATTGGCTCCTTCCTGATGGCGGGCGCGCGCCGTGTCGCAGGCGTTGAGCACCACGACGCCGAGGGAGGCCACGTCCTTGAGCTTGTTGGCGAAGGCCCTGCCGCTCACCAGGTCGAGGGTGCCGTCCGCCTTTTCGAAGGCGAGCATCCCCTCGCCGGTCGCCGGGTCGAAGGTGCCGTGGCCCATGAAGTGGAGGACGTTGCAGGCATCTTTCGACAGGGCTTCGCGCACCTTGCCGGCGGTGGCATGGAGAAGGACGCGCACCTCGACCCCGGAGGAGCCCCCGTTGAGCCGCTCCAGGCGCCCCGCCTCCTCTTCCAGGTCGAGCGGCTCCACGCCTTGCGGACTGGCGCCGACGGCGAGGATGCGCAGCGGCGGCGCGAACGGGATCGGCTGCGACGGGCGCGGGACGTCCAGGTAGCGGACCAGGGACAGCTGCCGCGAGAGCACGAAGAAGTCCTCGGTCTCGGCGTCGCAGAGCAGCTCCCATGGGAGGTCGGCGAGCGCGCCGGCATCTTCGTCGCCGGGGTCGATCTTGATCTTGAGCCGCAAGCCGAGGTCCGGCGACATCTCGAGCTGGCCGCGGCTCTTGTCGAAGAGCGTGCGGAGCTGACCCTGGAAGACGGCGCGGAAGAGCTCGGTCCCGATCTCCTGGGGTGGACGGGCATCGAGGGCCGGGCCGGCGCTCCGGTGGACGGCGCTGCGCGACGTGCCGGCGCCGGCGCCGCCGATGGGCTCGGAGAACGAAGGGAGAGAGAATCCGACGGAGGTCTCCCCGAACCGGGATTTGAGCACGCGGGCGCGGAACCCGCCGCGGGAGCTGGTGTCGAGCTGGAGCACGAAGTCGTCGAAGCGCACTGCCCTTGAAGACACCCGGCGGCTCCTTTTGTTGAGGGGGTCTGTGACAGAATCCGGCCCAAGGAGAGCCGACCATGACCACTTCCCTCCGCGCATCCTTCGCCGTGGTTCTTTTCCTCCTGGCTGCCGTGCCTCTCGCCCATGCTTCCGATCCCTACCGGATCGGCGGCGAGGTCCTCCGGCCGGAGAAGATCTCCGGCGAGCCCCCGGAATACACGGAGATGGCCCGCAAGGCCCGGGTGACGGGAGGCGTCATCCTCGAGGTGGTGATCGACGAGCAGGGCAACGTCACGGACACCCGGGTGCTCAAGAGCCTGCCCATGGGGCTCGACCAGGAGGCCTTGGAGGCCGTCAGAGGCTGGAAGTTCAAGCCGGCCACGCGGGCCGGCTTGCCGGTCCCGGTCTATTACGTGCTGACGGTGAACTTCCAGCTCGACTCCGGCCTCAGCATCGGTCCGCTGTTCGGGCAGTTCCTGCGGGACAACCCCGAATTCGCGGAGCTCGTGCGCGGCAAGAGCTGGGACGACGCCCTGCACTTCCTGGACCGCGGACCGTACTCGGCCGAGGTCCACCTCGCCCGGACCTACATCTTCGTGGCGCTCGGCCGCCTGGCCGACGCCTGGGAGGAGGCGCAGGCCTACGACGGGCCCGAGCCGTACGAGGTCTCCGAGATCGTCGCGGGCGCAGCGTTGGAGGAGGCGGTGCAGGAACCGGACGACGTGAAGCGCGAGGAGCTGATCGACCTGGGGCTCCAGGCCGTGAAACGGGCCCTGGAGGGGAAAAAGGACGATCCCTCCGCGATGGCCAACCGAGCCTCGCTGCTGCGGGAGAAGGCGGCGCTCGCGGGAGAGGTGAACGTGCCGTTCCGGTAGTACGATGTGGCCGGGATGCATACGATCTTCAAGGACTTCACGTTCGCCGCCGCCCATGCCATCCGGGGGCACACCCGCGGGTGCCAGAACCTGCACGGCCACAACTACCGGGTGCGGGTCCACCTGCAGGCGGAGCGGCTGGACGAGCTGGGCATGGTCCTCGACTTCGCGGACCTGAAGGAGATGATGCAGGGGATCCTCGGACCGTTCGACCATCGGGTGATCAACGACATACCCCCCTTCGACCAGCGCAACACCACGGCCGAGCTCTTCAGCCAGTACGTGTTCGAGGAGGTCGCCCGCAGTCTGGCCGAGCAGGAGCGCGTCCGCGTCACCCGCGTCGAAGTCTGGGAGAACGATTCCGCCTGCGCCGTATATGAGGCGTAAAGTCTGGTAGGATTCAAACCTTCAACGCTCCGCTTCCGGGCGGGCGGACCCATCAAGGACGGAGAATGACTTCCGAAAAACCCTCTCTCGAAGGGCTGCGCATCGACCGCAGCGGGACGGAGGAGCGTGGCGGTCCCGGCTGGAAGCTCTGGCTTGCGCTCGCCGTGGTGCTGCTCGCGATCGGCGGCGGCGCCTGGGCATGGCTCAAGCTGCCGCGCGCGGTCGAGGTGCGCACCGCCACCGCCCGCGCGGCCTCTTCCGGGGCCGCGGCCGGGGCCGTGCTCGACGCGTCCGGTTACGTCACGGCGCGGCGCCAGGCCACCGTCTCCTCCAAGGTCACGGGCAAGGTGACCGAGATCCACGTCGAGGAGGGCATGGCGGTGCGCGAGGGGCAGGTGCTCGCCCGCCTGGACGACGAGACGGCGCGCAAGCAGCTCTCTCTGGCCGAGGCCCAGGCCTCGTCGGCGCAGCGCAGCCTGCAGGAGATCGAGGTGCGGCTGCGCGAGGCGCGGCTCAACCAGAAGCGGATGCGCGACCTCGGCGAGAAGGGGATCACCACCCAGGCGCAGTCCGATACGGCCGACGCCGAGGTGGATTCGCTCGCCGCCCGCCTGGAGGTCCAGCGCCAGGATGCCGAGGTGGCGCGGCGCCAGGTCGCGCTCTATCGCCAGAGCCTGGAGGACGCAGTGATCCGGGCGCCGTTCTCAGGGGTGGCGATCTCCAAGGACGCGCAGCCCGGCGAGATGATCTCGCCGGTGTCGGCCGGCGGCGGCTTCACCCGCACCGGCATCTGCACGCTGGTGGACATGAGCTCGCTGGAGATCGAGGTCGACGTCAACGAGGCCTACATCAACCGCGTGCGCGACGCGCAGCGGGCGGTGGCCGTGCTCGACGCCTATCCCGACTGGCAGATCCCGGCCCGGGTGATCACGACGGTGCCGGCCGCCGACCGCCAGAAGGCGACGGTCAAGGTCCGTCTGGCGTTCGACCAGCTCGACCGGCGCATCCTGCCGGACATGGGAGTCAAGGTCTCGTTTCTCAGCGACGAGCCGGAGGGGGCGCAGGCGGAGGAGACCAGGCCGCGGGTGCTGATCCCCCGCGCGGCCGTCCGCCAGGAAGGGGACACGGCGCACGTCTTCGTCGTCCAGGGCGATCACGTGGAGCGCCGGGCGATCAAGACCGGTCCGGCGTCGGGCGAGGAGGTGGCGGTGGTCTCCGGTCTTTCCGGCGGCGAGCAGGTGGTGGTCGAAGGTCCCGAGCAGCTCGCGGACGGCTTCAAGGTCACGGTACGCAAGGAGCCCTGAGCGGCGGGGAGCGGAGCGAGGACGGAGCGCAACTGTCTGAGCCCGAAGGGCGAGTTTGAGCACCGCCCGCAGCCCGGCTCCGCGCCGCACATCTCACGAGGAGGCAGACATGTCGGAATCTTTGGTGCAGGTCAGGGACGTTCACAAGGTCTATCACCGCGGCGCGGAGCGGCTCGACATCCTGAGCGGCCTCTCCCTCGAGGTCCCCAAGGGGGATTTCCTGGCTCTCATGGGTCCCTCGGGCTCGGGCAAGAGCACGCTGCTCAACCTGATCGGCGGCCTCGACAAGCCGACCTCGGGCTCGGTGGTGGTGGCCGGCGAGCCGATCGACCGGCTGTCCCAGGGCAAGCTCGCGCAGTGGCGGGCGCGCCACATCGGGTTCGTGTTCCAGTTCTACAACCTGCTGCCGGTGCTGACCGCGGAGAAGAACGTGGAGCTGCCGCTGCTCCTCACCCATCTTTCGAAGGCCGAGCGCCGCAGGCACGTGGCCACGGCGCTCGCGGTGGTCGGGCTCGCGGACCGGGCGCGGCACTATCCGCGGCAGCTCTCCGGCGGCCAGGAGCAGCGCGTGGGCATCGCGCGCGCCATCGTCACCGATCCGACGCTGCTGCTCTGCGACGAGCCGACCGGCGACCTCGACCGCAAGTCCGGCGACGAGATCCTCGACCTGCTCCAGGCGCTCAACCGCGAGCACGGCAAGACGATCATCATGGTCACCCACGACCCGCACGCCGCGGTGCGTGCCAGGCGCACGCTCCACCTCGACAAGGGAGCGCTCACCCAGGAGGCGGCGGCATGAAGTTCTTCCCGTTGATCTGGAGCAACCTCAAACGGCGCAAGGTGCGCACGACCTTCACGATCCTGTCGATCTTCGCCGCCTTCTTCCTGTTCGGGTACCTGGCGGCGATCCGGGTGGCGTTCAGCATGGGCGTCAACGTGGTGGGCGCCGACCGCCTGTCGGTGATCCACAAGACGGCCATCATCATGCCGCTGCCGATCTCCTACAAGGAGCGCATCGCGTCCGTGCCCGGGGTGGAGGCCGTGACCCACCTCAACTGGTTCGGCGGCATCTATCAGGACCCGAAGAACTTCTTCCCGCAGATGGCGGTGGACACGGACACGATGTTCGACCTCTACCGCGAGCTCGTGGTGCCGCCGGAGCAGATGGCGGCCTGGAAGGCCGACCAGACCGGCGCCATCGTGGGCAAGGCCACGGCGGACCGCTTCGGCTGGAAGGTCGGCGACCGGGTCCCGATCCAGGGGACGATCTTCCGCAAGCAGGACGGCTCGCCGCTCTGGGAGTTCACGATCCGCGGCATCTACACCGGCCGGGAGAAGGAGGTCGACACCTCCGCCTTCTACTTCCACTACGACTACTTGAACCAGGCGGCGCGCGCCGGGAACCTCGGGATCGTCGGCTGGTACGTGATCCGGATTGCCGATCCGGACCAGGCCGCGCAGATCGGCAAGAAGATCGACGCCATGTTCGCCAACTCGCCGGCGGAGACCAAGACGCAGACGGAGAAGGCGCTCGCGCAGTCGTTCGCGAACCAGGTGGGCAACATCGGGTTCATCCTCACCAGCATCATTGCCGTGGCCTTCTTCATGCTGCTGCTGATCGTGGGCAACACCATGGCGCAGTCGGTGCGCGAGCGCACGAACGAGCTGGCGGTGCTGAAGACGCTGGGCTTCTCCCACGCTCAGGTGCTGGGCTTCGTCCTGGCGGAGTCCTGCCTGCTCGCGCTGCTCGGCGGCGCGCTGGGCCTGGGCCTCGCCTGGGCGCTCATCACGGGCCTGGGCGATCCGACCAAGGGCCAGCTCCCGGTCTTCTTCATGCCCGGGAAGGACATGGTCCTGGGTGCCGCGATCGCGGTCCTGTTCGGTCTTGCCACGGGCGCCCTGCCCGCCATGCAAGCCATGCGGCTGCGCATCGTCGACGCGCT
This sequence comes from Thermoanaerobaculia bacterium, assembly GCA_045807605.1. GTDB lineage: Bacteria > Acidobacteriota > Thermoanaerobaculia > Multivoradales > UBA5704 > DATMER01. The sequence goes on from JBJMGZ010000460.1 coordinate 7,076, forward strand.
GAGGAGGGTCTGATCATGTTCAACGCGCTCTCTCAGGTGGCCACGGTGACCTGGCTCGGTCTGCGCACCATCGGCCAGCGCCTCGGATCCTCGCTCGCGACCGTGTTCGGCGTGATGGGCGTCGTGGGCGTGCTGATCGTGGTGCTGTCGATCGGCGAAGGCTTCCGGCGCGCCCTGGTCTCGACGGGATCGGACGACACGGCCCTGGTGCTGCGCGCCGGCAGCGACAACGAGATGACGAGCGGTCTCCTCCGCGACACCACGCGGATCATCGCCGAGGCGCCGGGCGTGCTGCGCACGGCGCAGGGGCCGGTCGCCTCGTCCGAGCTCTACGTGGTCGTGGACGTGCCCAAGCGCTCGACCGGCACCGACGCCAACGTGCCGCTGCGCGGGGTCCAGCTCACGGCGTTCCAGGTGCGCGACGAGGTGACGATCGTCGAGGGCCGGGTCTTCCAGCCGGGCCGCAACGAGATCATCGTGGGCAAGTCCGCGGCGGCCGAGTTCGCCGGCCTGGAGCTGGGCAGCAGGAAGCGCTGGGGCGGCGTCGAGTGGACGGTGGTGGGGATCTTCGAGGCCGGCGGCGGGCTCTCCGAGTCGGAGATCTGGTGCGACGTCGGGGTGCTGCAGCCGGCCTACCGCCGCGGCAGCACGTTCCAGGCGGTCTACGCGAAGCTCGAGTCGCCGGCGGCCTTCGACCGCTTCAAGGACAACCTCACCACCGATCCGCGGCTCGACGTCAAGGTGATCCGGGAGTCGGAGTATTACGAGGCGCAGTCGCGCACCCTGCACGGCATCATCACCGGGCTCGGCGTCTTCATCGGGCTGGTGATGGCGATCGGCGCCACGTTCGGGGCGCTCAACACCATGTACTCGGCGGTGGCCACGCGCACCCGCGAGGTCGCGACGCTGCGGGCGCTCGGCTTCGGGGCCGGACCGGTGGTCATCTCGATCCTGGCGGAGGCGCTGTTCCTCGCCCTCGTCGGCGGGGCCCTCGGCGCGGCCGTGGCCTACCTGGGATTCAACGGCTTCCAGGCGGCGACGATGAACTGGTCGACGTTCAGCCAGGTGGCGTTCCAGTTCGCGGTGACGCCGCCGCTGGTCGTGCTGGGCACGGTGTTCGCACTGGTCATCGGGCTGGTCGGCGGGCTCTTTCCCGCCATCCGGGCGGCGCGCATGCCGGTCGCCGCGGCGCTGCGGGAGCTTTGATACAATCGCCGCGGCGCTCCAGGCCCCGTCGCGGCCCGGGACGACCTCTTAGGGAGACCCGAAATGTCTCAGCAGACGACTGACGCCACGGCCTCCGCGGTCGTGGAAGCCCCTCCCGCCGCTGCGCCTCCGTCCGCCCGGCTGATCCTGGACGGCAAGGAGACCGAGCTGCCCGTGACCGTGGGCACGGAAGGGGAGACCGGCATCGACATCACCCAGCTCCGGGCGAAGACCGGGGCGATCACGCTCGATCCCGGCTACGGCAACACCGGCGCCTGCGAGAGCGCCATCACGTTCATCGACGGCGAGGCGGGGATCCTGCGCTACCGCGGCTATCCGATCGAGGAGCTGGCCGGCAAGGCCCGGTTCTCCGAGGTCTGCTATCTCCTGATCTACGGCAACCTCCCCAACCAGCAGGAGCTCGGGAAGTTCGAGCAGCGGCTGACGTATCACACGCTCCTCCACGAGGATATGAAGAAGTTCTACGAGGGGTTCCCGGCGAGCGCGCACCCGATGGCCATGCTGTCGTCCATGGTGTCCTCGCTCTCGGCCTACTATCCGGGCGAGGCCGACGTCGATCTCAACATCGCGCGGCTGCTGGCCAAGTGCGCGACGATCGCCGCGTTCTCCTACAAGAAGAACGTGGGGCAGCCGTTCATCTATCCGCGCAACGACCTCTCCTACTGCGCCAACTTCCTCTACATGCTGCACGCGGTGCCGGCGGAGCCCTACAAGGTGCGGCCGGCGTTTGAGCGCGCGCTCGACCTGCTGCTGATCCTGCACGCGGACCACGAGCAGAACTGCAGCACCTCGACCGTGCGCATGGTGGGGAGCAGCCAGGCGAACCTGTTCGCCTCGATCTCGGCCGGCATCTGCGCGCTCTGGGGACCGCTCCACGGCGGCGCCAACCAGGCCGTCATCGAGATGCTGGAGCGCATCCGCGACGACAAGGGCGACTACAAGAAGTACGTGGACATGGCCAAGGACAAGGCGTCCGGCTTCCGCCTGATGGGGTTCGGCCACCGGGTGTACAAGAACTTCGACCCGCGGGCGCGCATCCTCAAGCAGATGGCGGACGACGTGCTGGAGGAGCTGGGCATCGACGATCCGCTGCTGGAGATCGCCAAGTGCCTG
>JBJMGZ010000461.1:0-2616 GCA_045807605.1 Thermoanaerobaculia bacterium
GGCCGAGCTGGTGGCGGCGATCGTCAGCGGGACTCCCATCTTGCCCGCCGGGCTCACCCTGCGCAGGCGGATCGCGGCGTTCTCGCCTACCAGGCTCATCCAGCTCACGATGGCGTCGGCGCCGTCGAGCACCAGGTCGACCCGGCCGAGCGGCTTGCCGCCGTCGATCAGGACGGGCTTGCCGAAGGTGGCTCCGCCGTCGTTCGAGAGGGCGAGTTGGATGCGCGGCCCGGCCGGCGGCGCGCCCGTGAACCAGGCTACGGCAACCTGCTTGCCCGAAGCGGCGATGGCGGGTCCGTTCACCGGGCAGCCGGGGATCTTCCAGTTGTCGGCGCCCACCCGGACGGGCTTGCTCCAGCCCGACGCGGTCCGCCGCACCACGTAGATGTCGCGGATCTCCCCGGCCGTGCGGTCGCGGAAGGCGACCACCGGGCCGCCGGCGGCCAGGGCGGCGCCGGTCTGGCAGCAGTCGCAGACCCGGTCGTCCACGAGCTCGCTCCTGGCCGGAACACCCTGGTCGAGCAGCGCGGTGCGCAGGGTCATCGGCCCCTTCTTCGCCGTCTCGCGGCCGTCGAGCCAGAAGGCGCGGAGGCCCGCGGGCTCCGGCAGCCAGGAGACGAAACCGTGCTCGGCCGGGACCTTGTCGTCGTGGAGCATCCCGGTCTTCGACCAGGTGGCTCCGCCGTCGGCCGAGCGCGCGAGGTAGATGCCGTAGGCGTAGGTGTCGTCGCCCGTCTTGGCGAGCCAGTGGGCCGTGAGGGAGCCGTCCGGCGCCTGCCCCACTCCGGGGAAGTCCGCCCAGTTGGCGAAGAAGCCCGGGCCCGAGGCCACCGTGGACGGCTTGGACCAGCCCGCGGCCGAGAGGCGGGCGAAGCGGAGCTGGTGGCCGGTCGGCTCCTTGAGGGGGCCGAGCGGCTCCAGCCAGGTCAGGAGCAGGTCCTTGCCCGCGGCGGTCAGGCTCGGAGCCATGGCGCCGGGGCCGGCCGGCGGATCGGCCGGCGTCCAGCCCGGTGGATTGGAGGAAGAGCCGGCGATGCTGGAGGCCGTGACGAGGCCCAGGGCAAGGAGGACAGCTCGCCGGCTCATCCCTGTCCGTCCCTACATCGTGCCCGTGCCGCCGACCACGCCGCAGGCGAGGCGGTCGCCGGAGTTGCCGGTCGGCTGCGTCTTGCAGTCGTCCTCGCCGGCATGGAGGATGATCGCCTTGCCGTTGAGCTGATCGGCCGTCAGGTTCGGAACCGACAGCTCCAGGTGCCCCTTGCCGCCGCTGATGTCGATGTTGCCCAGGTCTCCTGCGTGGCGCGGATCGGTCGGCGGGCAGGCGTGCTCCGTGTTGGCCGGGTTGAAGTGGCCGCCGGCCGAGGTGAAGTGCTTGCCGCCCTCGCCCGCGTGATCGCACATGCCGTTCTCATGGACGTGGATGCCGTGCTTGCCATCCTTGTCGACCCCCGCGACGTCGGCGACGATGCGCACGCCGGCGCCCTCGGGAGTGATCGAGACCGTGCCGGCGAAGTCCGTGTCGGCCGGGTCGCCCTGCAGGGAGACCGTCATGCCCTGGGCGGCCGCCGGGGTTTCCATGGGAGCGCTCGCCGGAGTCTCAACGGCGGCCGGAGTTGCGGTCCCATAGTCCTCCGTCTTGGAACGGCAGCCGATCGCAAGGGCCAGGACGAGAGCCAGGGACGCCGTCATCACACCCAACCTGTAGCGATTCATGTCTGTACCCTCCTTCGAGTTGGTTGATCCCATCCCCCTCTCTCCCCGAGGGAGAGCACCGAGGGCGTCAACTGAGAAGGGAGAATACCGGAAACTGCGTCAGGGCCGCGACGTCAGCTCCATGCGGACGTCGGCCATGTTGCGGGAGATGAGGATCTCGACCGGCGTGGCCGCCTCGTCCGGGGTCAGCCAGAGGTCGAGCTTGCCCTTCCAGCGGCGCTCGTTGGGGATGTTGACGCCGCGGATCGAGTAGTGCCGCGCCGATACCTTGCCGTGCGGGAGCTGGCGGACTTCGAGCCCCAGGGGAATGACCACCACGGGATAGATCTTGCCGTCCGACCAGATCTGCATCCGCCGTGACTTCTTGGGCGGATCGCTGCGGATGGCGTAGATGCCGGCGGCGACGTCGAGGACGCCGTCCTTGGAGACCGCTTCGTTCTTCGACTTGGACTCGCCGCGCCAGGAGTAGGCGCTCCACGCCCGGATCGGCTGCAGGGTGTGGACGTCGATCTCGGAGCCATAGCGGAAGTAGCCGTCCGTGCTCTGTGGCGAGGTGATGGTGAGCTCGCTCTTCAGGTGGCCGTTGGTCCGGTGGAAGGTGAGGGAGCCTTCGCCCTGCCGGGGCAGGAACAGGCCGGCAATGACGCCCACGAAGTTCTTGAGCTGCCAGTGGTAGCGGAACTCCTCGTTCGCCTGACCCGGCGGTTGGCCCGGGACCGATCCGCCCAGGGAAGGAAACAGGATCAGGGCCGCGACGGCGGCCGGAACGATCTTGCTGAAGGGTTTCATGAGACTGGTTCGTCCTCTTTGAAGGACACCTGAGGGCGCAGGAGTGCCGGATCTTCCCGGCGCACGGCTCTCTCAGGGTGCCACTGTGTACGTAACAAAAGCAAGCCCCTTGCC
>JBJMGZ010000462.1:0-3816 GCA_045807605.1 Thermoanaerobaculia bacterium
GCTCCGTCACGTCTGAATTGCCGGATCGCCAATACCGTGAGTGCGGCGCGTTTTCCCTGGGACCGCTGGCGTCCCGCCGGCATCCTCAAGACATTGGGCCGAAGGCCCGGCCTTCTTGCGAGGGCGGCGACAATTGCCGGCGTTCCGCCAATTCCTCCGGACAAGCCGGCGGGGACGCCAGCGCACCCAGGGAAAGCGCGCCCTGCCAATTCTAGGTTGACAACGTACTCGGATGCATCCGCCGGCCGGCGGCCGCCGTATCATCCGGGCCATGACAATCCTTCGAGGGCTTCCCGCCCTGCTGCTCCTCGCGGCATCTGCCGCGCCTGCGTCCGCTGTCGAGCCGCCGCGCCTGATCGGTTTCGTGCGCGTTTCGGCCGGCGCGATCGACGCCGCGCCCACGTTTCTCGACGGCGGCTTCGGCAAGCTCGTCGACGGCGGTCGTCCCGGCGAGGACAACTCGAACGCCTTCCTCGGCGAAGCCCGGCTCGCGCTCGACTGGGAGCTGGGTGCCGGCTGGGGTCTCTTCATCCACGGCGTGGCGCGGCAGGATGCCGCCAGCCGCGACAGCTCGTCCGGCTCCGGCCTGCTCGAAGCCTTCGCGGAGCGGCGCTTCGAAGGGGAGTGGCATCTGTGGACCGTGCGCGCCGGCCAGTTCTTCCTGCCCGCCTCGCGGGAGAACGTCGGCCCGCTCTGGACCTCGCCCTACACGCTCACCCTGTCTGCCATGAACAGTTGGATCGCCGAGGAGATCCGCCCGATCGGCGTGGACCTCGCCTGGACGCGCACCTTCGCCAGCGACCACCGGCTCCATCTCGCCGGCACCGTCTTCGGCGGCAACGACACCTCGGGAACGCTCCTCGCCTGGCGCGGCTTCTCCTTCCACGACCGGCCCACCCCCACCGGCCGCTTCGTGCCGCTGCCGCCCTTCGCAGGCTTCGAGGAGCAGTTCCCGAAGCAGACCGATCAGGGTACGAAGGCCTTCGGCTCCGACCTCGACGGCCGGCCCGGCTACGCGGGGAGGGCCCGCTGGAGCGCTCCGGACAACCGTGCCGTGGTCCAGGCGACCGCCTTCCTCAACCGCGGAGACCGCGACATCCACGGCGAGGAGTACGCCTGGGAGACCGACTTCCGCTGGCTCTCCGCGGAGACCGCCCTGCCCGCCGGTCTCCGCCTCCTCGGCGAGTGGGGAACCGGCACCTCCCGAATGGGCTTCGCGCCGCCCGGTCAACGATCGGATGCGGCCGTAGACATCCTCTTCGACACGTTCTACCTGCTGCTCACCCGGGAGTGGGGAGCCCTGCGCGCCACGGTGCGCTATGACGACTTCCGGGTGAAAGACCGCGACTCCACCGTGCTCGACAACAACCGAGAGGAAGGCCGGGCCTGGACCCTGGCGTTGATGCTTCCCATGGGCGAGCACTGGCGCGCGGGAGTCGAGGCGCTCGACCTTGTCGAGGCCGACCGGCCGGCCGCTCGCCGTGCGGGCTCGCCCCCGCTCGACGGCGAGTCTGTGCGGGCGGAGCTGCGGTTCGCGTTCTAGGTCCTTCACTCCGGCAGGCCGGCCATCGCCGTGATGTGGAATCGACCGCCGGCCTTTCGGACGTCATACGAGAGCACCAGGCGCGGATCGTCGGAATAGAACCGGAGCTTTTGCGCGATGAGCAACAGGAGCAGTTCCAGGAGAAAGGGGACGCCCAATTCGTTGGCTTCCGGGTCCTGAACCAGCCGCTCGATCTCCCGGACTCTCTCCGCCTCCGGCATGAGGGCCAGGTTCCAAGCCAGAGCTGCCACGGCGATGCCCATCCGCCACTCCGCGATTCCGGCCTCGGGAGGGAGAACAGGCCGGACCATCTCGAGCAGGCAGGCGGAGAGCTTCGCCCTGCCGGGCAACGGTGTGAGGGGAGAAGTTGGCTCGGAGATCTGCCCGGGAGGATGGAACGGCTGGAGGCTGTACCCCAACCTTCGTTCGCGCTTCCGTCTACTGGCTTTGCCCAAGGTAGACCCCTCCTGATCCGGCATGTCCATCGATGCCGGCGGCTCGTTCCCGTTGTGGGTCGGGGATCAAGATAACCCAAAGACGGAAGGCGCGCAATAGGTAATCGTCGATCTTCCTCCGGACTGCACCCGGCCGGTTTTGACATCCTGAGCACAGCCGGGTACCTTCGCAGGTGTAGGAAGGAGGGGCTTGCATGGCACGGATGAATGTCGTTTTGAAGGACACCCTTCTGGCGGAGATGCGCGAGCTCGTGCCGGTGCGGCAACGCAGTGAGTTCATCGAAGAGGCTGTGCGGGCGCGGCTTGCGCAACTGAGGCAGGTCAAGGCGGTCGAGGCCGCGGCAGGCGCCTGGAGCAGCGAGGGCCGGGTAGAGCCCGCGCAGGAGATCCGGGAAATCCGAAGCGCTTGGGACGTCCGGCGGACCCCTGGCAACCCGGACCATGGCTGATTTTCTCCTGGATTCCGATGTGGTGATCTGGCACCTCCGGGGCCAGTCCTCGGTGGTTGAGATCGTCCTGGGTCTGGCGAAGAAAGGCCGGCTTGGAGTGTCTGCGATCACCCGGGCGGAAATCCTCCTTGGCATGCGTGAGCCTGAGCGGAGAGCGACTCTCCTCTTTCTTGACGCCTGCGAGACGCTATCCGTCAGTGCGGCGACCGCGGATCGCGCCGGCGAGATCGTCGGGGATTTCGTACCCAGGGGGTGACTCTGTTGCTGCCCGATGCCCTGATCGGAGCCACGGCCCTGATCGCCTCGATTCCGCTGTACACCTGCAACCCCCGCCACTATCCCATGCCTGATCTGGACCTCCGCGCGATCGTCGTCTAGCGACATCGCGAGCCGGCGCGGCTCTTTCCTGGCTCCGGCGGCACTTGATCGTCGGCCGAGGGGGTCGTCGCGGAATAACTGTGCCAGCAACGCGGGGCGGTGGCGTCCTCTCCCGCGAAGCGGGGGAGGATAGAGGAGGGGGCTCCGAAGAAACTGTTGACGAGGCCAATGTGGTCACGTAGAGTGGTCACATGCGATCGATTCGGGCTAGCGAGTTCAAGGCAAAATGCCTGGCCATCCTCGATGAAGTCGAGCGGACTGGTGAGACGGTGACAATCCTCAAGCGGGGACGGGCTGTAGCCCGTCTGCTGCCGCCCGTTCCAGCAGAGGGCCGCTATCCTCAGCATGCCCTTTTTGGGACGGTGAGGGTCGTAGGGGACATTGTCGATCCCGTGTTACCCGCCGAGGATTGGAACGCCGTGAGGGGAGAGCTCTGAAGGCCGCCGAGGTTGCGGCTCTCTGCCCGACAGCTTCCATCGCGACCCGGCCGACCGCATCCTGGTCGCTTTCGCCAGAACCTTGGGGGCTGCTCTCCTCACGCAGGACCGGCGCATCATCGATTCCGGACTGATCCCGACGATCCCCTGAAGCCTGCGTGTCGAGGAGGTCTCCTCCGGCACCTCCTCCGGCAGTACATGTCCGGGTAGAGCCCCCGGGCATAGGGGTTGTAGACGCCCGCCTTCTCCGCGTAGGGGATGCCCGCCACGTGGGGGATTGTATCCCTCGGCACCGCGACGGCTTCGGCCGGGGCCGGAACGGCTCCGCTCGCGCTCCGAACCGCTTCGGCCGCGGCCGGAAACATCCGGATCGCGGTCGGAATGACCTCGGCCGTGCCCGGAATCGTTTTGGCCGCGACCGAAATGACTTGGCTCGCGTCCGGAATCATTTCGGCCGCGAGCGGATCGATTTTGGCCGCGATCCAAATGATTCCGGACGCGACCCGGATCGTTTCAGCCGCGATCCGAATGACCTCGGACGCGGTCAAAATGAC
>JBJMGZ010000463.1:0-3501 GCA_045807605.1 Thermoanaerobaculia bacterium
ACCAGGTTGTCGACAGCTCCCAACTCCCCGTGCCCTTCGACGAGGACGTAACCCCTGCCCAAGCTCTACCCTGTCCCCACGAGCGGCAGATCCTGCTGCAGCCCCTCGGTCCTCAGGACATCACCCAGGGAAAGCAATCCACCGCGCACGGCATCGCGCTGGGTCGCGGACATCGGCGCCACCGTCGTGCCCTCCTCGCCGCGGAGCACGACGCGGACGTCGTCCGCATCCACCAGGTCGAGCAGCTCCGGGCTGTGCGTGGTCACGAGCACCTGGCTGCGCAGGCTCGCCTGCTTGAGGAAGTCGTAGAGCAGCGGGATCGCGCCCGGATGCACCGTCAGCTCGGGCTCTTCGATCCCGATCACCGGCACCGGCGGCTCCTGAAGCAGGGCGGTGACGATCCCTGCGACACGCAATGTTCCGTCGGACTCCTGTGCCGCGTCGAACCATTTCGGTATCCCGTTCGGAGAGGCGTGCCGGAACTGCACCACGAGATAGCTGGCGGCCTGAGAGATCTCGAGGTCTTCCACGTCTCCCGTGAGCCTGTTCAGAGCGCCGATCAGCTCGGGCTTCCAGGTCTCCACCGGCTGGTCCTTGAGCACCGAAGCCCAGTTCGCGCCGTGGAGGTCCATCGGCTTCAGGGAGACGTACTTTTGAGGCGCGCGCAAGGTGTCGGGGAAGATGGCATAGATGGAGGTCTGCTGGAGCGCGTGGACCAGGGGCTGGAAGCGCAGGTCTCCACCGATAACCGGGAGCGCCAGGCTGTTTTCATCGAGGGGCGGCTGCAAGCCGGGAGGCCCCTCCAGCCACCTCCCATCCTTGATGCGGAAGCGGCTCTCCCCCAACCGGGCCTCCTCGGATCTGACCTTGGAATCCCCATGAAGCTCGAAGGCGTAGCAGGCCGGCAGGCCGTGCTCGAGCTCGAGGTCCAGGCGGATCGAGATATCGAGCGGCTGGCCGCTGTTCCACCTGCGGACTGCACCGATCCCGTGACGGTTCGCAATGGCTCCCGATAGCCCCATGTGCATGGCGTCGGATACGAATCGCAGCGCGTCGACGACGTTGCTCTTGCCCGAGCCGTTGGGTCCGACCAGGGCCGTAAATCGCCCGAGATCGACCCGCACGTCCTCGCCGAGGCTCCGATAGTTGGAAACGGTCAGCCGCCTGATCATGCCGTGCCCAGTCTATCCCACAGCCGTTCGCCGGGCGCCGCCCTGGTTCGATCACTTCATGCGCAGCGGCGCCCACGACGGGACGCGTTGACAGCGGGCAGGAATCTGCCTAGAGTCCCAAATCACTGCAGTTGATTTTCATTGGGATACGGCTCCCCCAGACCAACGTGGTTTTGCCGGAGGAGCACAGATGTCTACCCGCAGTCGCCTCTCGTGTTGGGCCGTCCTCGTCCTGTTGGCTGTCCTGATGACCTCGGCGCCGGTGCTCGCGCAGCCGGTCGCCTCGCAGGCCGCCAAGTTCGCCCTCTCCCCACAGCTGAGCTCGCTGCCTCCCGACGTGACGGAGAAGCCCCCGGACCCGGGAGCCGAGAGCAAGACCGTCCCCCTGAAGATCTTCCGCGTGGAGGCCGAGCCCGAGGCCGCCGCGCCCGACCCGGTGGTCCAGGACGAGGCGCCCCCCGCGGCCGTGTCGCCGCCGTCGCTCTCGTTCGCCGGCCTGGCGAACAGCGACAACCAGACCGCCTTCGGCTTCCAGCTCTCGCCGCCCGACACGGACGGCGACGTGGGGCCCAACCATTACGTGCAGATCGTCAACCTGATGTTCCGCGTCTTCGACAAGGCGGGCAACCCGCTCACCGCCGCGCTCAAGGTCAGCACCATCTTCGCGCCGCTCGGCGCCCCCTGCGGCGCCCGCGACGACGGCGATCCGGTCGTGCTCTACGACCCGCTGGCCGACCGCTGGATGCTCTCCCAGTTCTGCACCGTGGCCGACCCGTTCAACCACCAGGTCATCGCGGTCTCGAAGACCCCCGATCCCTCGGGCGCGTGGTACCTCTACGACTTCCCGATGCCGAACAACAAGTTCAACGACTACCCGAAGTTCGGCGTGTGGACGGACGCGTACTACATGACGGACAACCAGTTCAACCAGGCGGGCACCGCCTTCCTGGGAGCCGGCGCGTTCGCCTTCGACCGCGCCAAGATGCTCGCCGGCAATCCCACGGCGGGCTACATCTACTTCGACGTCGAGAACGGCAACACCGCCATCGGCGGCATGCTGCCGGCCGACATCGACGGCTTCAACCCGCCGGCGCTCGGCAGCCCCGGCCTGTTCGCCTACTTCACCGCCACCGAGTTCGGCGACCCGGCGGACGCGCTCCGCCTCTTCGCCTTCCATGCCGACTTCGCGAACCCGCCGGCCTCGACGTTCACCGAGCTGGCCGAGAGCCCGGTCGTAGTGGCGCCGTTCGACCCGCGCTCTCCCACCGGCCGCGACGACATCGAGCAGCCGGCCCCGGCGACCAGCGGCGCCTACCTCGACTCGATCGCGGACCGCCTGATGTTCCGCCTCCAGTACCGCAACTTCGGCACCCACGAGTCGCTGGTGGTCAACCACACGGTCAACGTCAGCGGCGTGGCGCCCACCACCCCGGCCACCCACCAGGCGGGCGTGCGCTACTACGAGCTGCGGCGGTCGGGCGGCGCGTTCGCGGTCAACGAGCAGGCGACGTTCGCCCCGGACTCCCACAACCGCTGGATGGGCAGCGCCGCCATGGACGGCAGCGGCAACCTGGCCGTGGCCTACAGCGCCGGCAGCCTGACCCTGTTCCCGTCGATCTACTACGCGGGCCGCCTCGCGAGCGATCCGCCGAACGGACTGTTCCAGGGCGAGGGGATCCTCATCTCCGGCTCCGGCGTGCAGACCAACACGGGCTCGCGCTGGGGCGACTACAGCTCCCTGTCCGTCGATCCGGCGGACGACTGCACGTTCTGGTTCACCACCGAGTACTACACGGCGGCGAGCCAGGCCGCGAGCTCGGTCGGCTGGCTGACGCGCATCGGCACGTTCAACCTGCCCGATTGCACGCCGGCCGAGACCGGCAGGATCGAGGGCACGGTGCGCAACGCGCTCTCCGGCCTGCCGATCCCCGGCGCCACCGTGCAGACCACGAACGGCTTCGTGCGCATCTCGGACGCCGCCGGCAACTACTCGATGATCGTCTCCGCCGGCACCTATGACATGACCGCCTCGGCCACGAACTACACGCCGGACTCGGCGAGCGGCGTCACCGTGTCGAGCGGCGGCACCACGGTGCAGGACTTCTTCCTCGGCCCGATCGCGGTGGTCCAGGCCGCTCCGGGCGCGGCCGTCACGGCCGAAGGCTGCGGCACGGGCAACGGCGCCATCGATCCCGGCGAGACCGTGACCGTGAGCCTGCCGGTGCGCAACGTCGGCACCGCCGACACCACGAGCCTCGTAGGAACCCTGCTCTCGGGCGGCGGCGTGACCGCTCCCGGCCCGGCGCAGAATTACGGCGTGGTGCTCGCC
>JBJMGZ010000464.1:0-4313 GCA_045807605.1 Thermoanaerobaculia bacterium
GCGCTCCTGGTCGAGCAGCCGGTGCCGCGCCTTGTAGACCGCCCCCATCCCCCCCTGCCCGATGCGCTCCAGGATCTCGTACTTCGCCTCGATAGACTCGCGCAACGTCGGCATGGATCCTCCTGCGTCCCCATGGCGGGACCTTTCCAAGTATACGGAGGAAACCGGGCAGACGTCAGAGCCTCGCGCAGAAAGGTCGGCGTGGTGTATGCTGTTGTTGCAGGTAAGAGGTGCTCTCATGACGCGCATGACAGTCACGCTGGACCCCAATCTGCTGGAGCAGGCCCGACAGGCCCTTGGTGTGCCGACGAACAGCGCGGCAATCCGTATTGCCCTCGTCGAGGTGGTCCGCAAGAAGCAACTGGCGGAGGCACTCGATCATCGCGGCCAGATTGCGCTGGAGATCGATCAAGAAGGTCTCCAGAAGCTCCGGGCGGGTGGATGAGCTCGCTGATCGTCGTAGACAGCTCAGCCTTCATCGAATATTACCGACCGACCTGAAAGCCCGTCACCTCCTTCCGAAAGACTTGGAAGGGTAGCTCCTCTCCTACACCCCGAAGTACCGCGCGTCCGGATGGTGGAAGACGAGCGCCGAGACGCTCGCCTCGGGGTCCATCATGTCCCCCTCGGTCAGGTGGACGCCGATCTCCTCGGGACGCAGGGCCTCGAAGAGCTCGCGCTGGAAGGAGAGATCGGGGCAGGCGGGATAGCCGAAGCTGTAGCGCTTACCCCGGTAGTGGGCGGAGAGCTTGTCTTCGAGAGCCAGGTTCGGATCGTCGGGGAAGCCCCAGGCGGCGCGCAGCTTCGCGTGCAGGTATTCGGCCGCAGCTTCGGCGGTCTCCAGGGCGAGGGCGGCATAGGCGTGGCTCTTCAGGTACTCACCCTGGGACTTCCAGGCTTCCACCCGGTCGCGCACGCCGTCTCCCGCCGTGGTCACGAAGAGGGCGACGTGGTCGTCCGGCAGGACGTAGTCGGTCAGGCAGAGGCCGCCTTCCCGGTCCTGGCGCGGGAGGTCCCAGGAGGCCACGGGCTTGCCGGTGCCGGGGCAGAGGAGGGTCAGCCGGTTGCCGTCCGTCTGCGCCGGGAAGAAGCGCCAGACCGCCCTGGCGCTCATGCCACCGCTCCGCGCCACGCCCTTCAGCTCCTCGATCACGGCTTCCAGCTTGGCGAGCTTAGGATCTCCCTCTTCCCGGAGCTTGCGCACCGAGCCCCTCAGGCCCAGGTGCTTGGCGTAGAGCATCTGCGGGTTGAGATAGGACCAGACCTCGTCGAGGTCCAGCTCCCCGGCGTGGCGCTCCAGGTCGGACGGCTGCGGCACGGGGATGTCCCTGCGGATCACCTGCACCAGCGGCACGGCCGCGAAGACGCCGGTCTCGCCGGTGGGCGTTTCGGCGGTGTCGGTCTCGATGAGCGCCGCGACCTCCTGCTCCAGGTCCGGACGGGCTCCACCGTCCATCAGGCGCTCGACCAGCTTCAGGCCGTGCATGGCGTCCTTGGCGTAGGTGCAAAGGCCACCGTACGCCTGGGCGATCTTCCTGTGCGTGAAGCGCCGGGTGAGCGCCGCGCCTCCGACCAGGAGGGGCGTGTCGATCCCCACCGCCGAGAGGTCGCCGGCCGTGATCACCATCTGCTGCGCGCTCTTGACCAGCAGGCCGGAGAGGCCGATCACGTCCGGCTGGTGCTCGCGCACCGCCTGGATCAGCCGCTCGGAGGGCACCTTGATCCCCAGGTTCACCACCGTGAAGCCGTTGTTGGAGAGCACGATGTCGACCAGATTCTTGCCGATGTCGTGGACGTCCCCCTTGACCGTGGCGAGCAGCACCTTGCCGCGGGTCGAGCTGCCGCCCTCGACCTTCTCCATGTGCGGCTCGAGCTGCGAGACCGCGGCTTTCATGACCTCGGCGCTCTGCAGCACCTCGGCCACGATGAGCTGGTTGTCGTTGAAGAGCCGCCCCACCTCGCTCATGCCGGTCATGAGCGGACCGTTGATGATGTCGAGCGGCGCGGCCCAGCGCGGGTCTACGAGCGCCTGCTCCAGGTCCGCCTCCAGCCCTTCCTTGCTGCCCTCGACCACGGCGCGGGCGAGGCGCTGCTCCAGGGGCAGCTCGGCGCGCGGCTTTACTCCCGCGCCCGACGCCCGGCCGCGGAAGAAGGCCGCGAACTCCTCGACCGCCTTGTTGCCGGCCTCGATGTCGCCGACCGGCAGGAAGATCAGCGCCTCGGCCAGCTCGCGCTCCTCCGCCGGGATGTCGGCGTAGCGCGCCAGCTTCTCGGTGTTGACGATGGCCGCGTCGAGCCCGGCGCGCGTGCAGTGGTAGAGGAAGACCGAGTTGAGCACCTCGCGGCCGGCACTGGGCAGGCCGAAGCTGACGTTCGAGACGCCCAGGACCGTCTTGGTGTCCGGGAACAGCTCCTTGACCGCCTTCACGCCTTCGACCGTCTGTCCCGCCGAGCCCAGGTAGGCCGCGTCGCCCGTGCCGCAGGGGAAGACCAGCGCGTCCCACCAGATGTCCTCGGGCTCGACGCCCATCTCTTCGACCAGGATCTGGTAGCTGCGGCGGGCCACTTCGACCTTGCGCTCGACCGTGACCGCCATGCCCTTCTCGTCGATCAGGCCGACGATCAGCGCGGCGCCGAAGCGCCTCGCGAGCGGCACGACCTTCTCGAAGCGGGAGCGGCCGTCCTCCAGGTTGATCGAGTTGAGGACCGACTTGCCCTGGCAGTACGTGAGAGCCCGCTCCATGACCACGGCGTCCGTGGAGTCGATCATCAGCGGCGCCTTGACCATGCGCACGAGCCGGTCGAGGAAGGCCTCCATGTCGCCGATCTCGTCGCGGTCGGGGTCCTGGAGGCAGACGTCCAGGATCTGCGCCTGGGCGCGGACCTGCGCGCGGCCCACCTCGGCCGCGGCTTCATACTGGCTCTCCTGGATGAGGCGCTTGAACTTGCGGCTGCCGAGGACGTTGGTGCGCTCGCCCACGAGGAGCGGCCGGTTGTCGGGGGTGAGCTCCACGGCCTCCAGGCCCGAGACCAGACATCGCCGGTGGTGCGGGACCCTGCGCGGGGAGCGTCCCTGGACCAGCTCCGCCAGGGCGGATACATGAGCACGGGTGGTGCCGCAGCAGCCGCCCACGAGATTGAGCCAGCCGGCGTCGAGGAAGCGGGTGAAGGCGCGGACGAACACGTCCGGCCCTTCCGTGTAATGGCCCTCTTCGTCGGGCAGGCCGGCATTGGGTACGCAGGCGACCCGGGTGCGGCAGATCTCGGAGAGCGTCCGCACGTGGTCGGTCATCAGCTCCGGGCCGGTGGCGCAGTTGAGCCCCACGTAGAGGAGGTCGGCGTGCAGGAGCGAGACGGCGAGCGCCTCGGCGTCCTGGCCGCCGAGCATGGTGCCGGTGGTCTCGATGGTGGCGGAGACCGCGACCGGCACCCTCCAGCCGGTCTGCGCGAAGGCCCTCTCGATGCCGATCAGGCCGGCCTTGACGTTGCGCGTGTCCTGGGCGGTTTCGAGGAGAAGATAGTCGGCGCCGCCGCCCAGCAGACCCAGGGCCTGGACGCGGAAGTGCTCGATCAGCTCTTCGAACGTGATGCCGCCGGTGACCGAGATGGCCTTCGTGGTCGGGCCCATGGAGCCGCAGACGAAGTGCATCCGGTCGGCAGTATCGGCGGCATCGTACCTGGCGCAGGCCGCGCGGGCGATGCGCGCCGAGGCGGCGTTCAGGTCGTAGGCCTTGTGGGCAAGGCCATACTCGGCGAGGACGAGCGGCGTGCCGCCGAACGAGTTGGTCTCGACGACGTCGCAGCCGGCCGAGAGGTAGGCTTCGTGGACGCCGTCGACCACGTCGGGCCGGGTCTCGCAGAGATTCTCGTTGCAGCCTTCCAGCTCGGGTCCGCCGAAGTCGTCGGCGGTGAGCGTGACTCCCTGGAGGGCGGTGCCGGTGGCGCCGTCGAGCACGAGGATGCGCTGCTCCAGGGCAGCGAGCAGGGCCGCGGTGCGCGCCTCCAGGTCGGCCGGGCGCGCCGGAACCGTTACGTCGAAGATCGGATCGGTCAAAGTCAACCTCCTGAGGGTTTCCTGAGGCAAAAGCAAAAACCCGCCTCGTTTGCATCACGAGACGGGCTCTTGATCGCGGACACTTGGTTGCCGCCGGGGCGGCCGCATCCTCGCTTCAGCGAGAGGGCACCTTGGGTGTCCGTCCCAGGTTGCCGAGCCCGAGTCTCTTCCGAAAGACCGGACCGCTCGTAATGCAGGGGGGAGGATAGCGGGAGGAGGGGCAGGATGTAAAGAGGGGGGTCAAGGTTGGCCGGAGTCG
>JBJMGZ010000465.1:0-4171 GCA_045807605.1 Thermoanaerobaculia bacterium
CCGAGGCTACGTCGCCGCGTGGCGGTTGCCCGAGGTCTGGCCTCTTCCCCAACCCCAACCATCCTTGCCCGGGGCGTATGCCGGGGTCGGGCTCGATGCCGCCGGTGCGGCGACTTCGGCGCCGCGGGCGCTCGGCCACCCCCGCGCCTGGCTCTCGCCGCGGCCCACCGGCGGGTACGCGGCGACGATCCGGTCAGCGGACCGCCGCAGCATCGACCTTCAGCTGCTCTCGCCGCAGGGCGCGGTCATCAGAGCTCCTGGAAGGGTGGTGCGCACCAGGCCACGTCTCGTGGCGGTTCCCGAGGTGACTCTCCATCGTCCGGACGGAGAGTCGACGGTGCTCTGGAGAGAGGTGCAAAGGGACGCCGTCCCGAGCTGGGATGTGAGCGTGCTGGGGACCTGGATGCGCCGTATGAGCGCCGACGGCCGGCCGCTCGGCGAGGCCGTGCGGCTGCTGCCGGCGCTCGCGCCGGGATTAAAGCGATACGTATGGGCCGCTATCGGCGCCGATGGGACGCTCGCCCTCGTCTGGGCCGAGCAGCCCCGCCTGCGGCCGAAGCTGCGCACCTTCACGGCGACGGGCACCCCGCTCGGGCCGGCCGTCGCGATCGCCCACGGGACCGGGACGGTGTACGCACTGGCGTTCGGCGCCCGTGGGGACGTGCTCGTCCTCTGGCAGGCAGGGTGGTATTCCGGCAGCGACCCTCCTGCGCCGATCAAGGCGAGCCTGTTCTCGCGGCGAGGAGAGCCGCGCGCTGGACCGACCGAGCTGGCGAGCGGCGAGAGCGCCGGACACCCCCGGATGCTTTGCGCCGATGTCGCCTCTGCAGGGAGTGACACGAACGAGGAGACCTGGCTGGTGGCGTGGCTCGCCTCGACGGTGCCGAGGGATGGCGTGCAGATCCTGGCGCGACGTTTCCTGTTCGATCTGGCGGGGTCGCGGGAATAGTCTCCCGACGAAACAGGCTACGCCCGGCCCGCGGTCCTGGCTCTGGTGTTCTTGATAAGTGCCTGCCGAGTGTAGAAGGCCCCTCGAAATCTGACCCTTAGCCTCGCGTTGCCGTCCTTACTTCCTCTGGTGGACGGACGCCACGGTCGGCCAGTTCAAGGAGCACCTCGCATCCTCCGATCCGGAAGAGCGCGCTTACTGGATGGGTGCGCTCCTGCGGGAGGCCAATACCCGGCGCGGATCCACCCCGGTCAGGCGATACCCGCGTCCACGAAGGCCGAGATCTCCGACCAACTGTGTGAACGAGGCTGCCCTCCAGTGAAGCGGCTCACGCGTGGGCTTGCCGCATCCGCCCCACGGCGTGGGCCGGTACCTCGACCTCGGCGAGCCGGGCGAGCGACAGGGCCCCCAGCGACAGGCCGAAGTCACGCAAGGCGACGTCGAAGTAACCCGGGATCAGCAGCAGGTTGATGATGATGGCCCAGAGCCATGCCATCACCAGATAGCCGCCGAAGCGCGGCTTGAACCACACCAGGAGACCGGCCACGATCTCGATCACGCCGACGATCATCATGAAGGTGCTGGCGCTGATGCCCAGCATCTGCGGGATGAAAGGCGCGAGGTATTGGTTCCAGTCCGTGAGGAGGTGGAAGAACTTGTCCAGACCCGCGATGATCGGCGCGATGGTGAAGCCAAGACGGAGGATCTGGTAGGCCTGGTGCGTCTGGTGATGGGCTGAAGTATCTGTGGCTACCATGTCGACTCCTTTCCGGTGTTTTCCTCCCGTCCCCTGAAGGGGACTGCATCTTGAAAACTGCAAGAACCATACCCCATCCAAGGCATCTGTCTTGCAGACTTTTGGGTCTTGATGAAGGAGCTTGGAAGGAGCTTGTGATGGCCAAAACCGCTGCGGACATCCTGATCGATACGCTGATCGACTGGGGCGTCGATACCGTCTTCGGCCTGCCCGGGGACGGCATCAACGGCCTGATGGAGGCGCTGCGGACGCGGCAGGACCTGGTCCGTTTCATCCAGGTGCGCCATGAGGAGTCGGCCGCCTTCATGGCCTGTGCCTACGCCAAGTACACGGGCAGGCTCGGCGTCTGCCTCGCCACCTCGGGGCCCGGCGGCATCCACCTGCTCAACGGCCTCTACGACGCCAAGCTGGACGGCCAGCCGGTCCTCGCCATCACCGGCCACCACTACCACGACCTGATCGACACCTTTGCCCAGCAGGACGTCGACCTCGACCGCGTCTTTGAGGACGTGGCGGTGTACAACACCCGGGTCATGGGCGCGGCCCACGTGGAGAACGTCACCCATCTCGCCTGCCGCGCCGCCCTGAGCTACCGCGGCGTCTCGCACATCAACTTCCCGGTCGACCTGCAGGAGCAGGAGGGGGGCGAGCGCACGCCGCGCAACCGTCCCCACCACGCCTCGGACGTCCATGCCCGGCGGGCGGCCCTGCCTTCGGCGGACGATCTGCGCCGGGCCGCCGAGGTGCTCAACGCCGGCACGAAGATCGCCATCCTCGCCGGCCGCGGCGCCCTCCATGCCACGGACGAGCTGGAGCCGTTGGCGGAGACGCTCGGCGCGCCCATCATCAAGGCCCTCCTGGGCAAGGCCGCCGTGCCGGACGACAGTCCCTACACCACCGGCGGCATCGGCCTGCTCGGCACGAAGCCTTCGCAGGAGGCCCTGGAGGAGTGCGACACGCTGCTGATCGTCGGCAGCTCGTTCCCCTACATCGAGTTCCTGCCCAAGCCGGGCCAGGCCCGCGGCGTGCAGATCGACCTCGATCCGATCCGCATCGGCCTGCGCTATCCCGTCGAGGTGGGGCTGATCGGCGACGCGCTGGCCACTCTGCGCGAGCTGCTGCCGCTGCTGCGGCGCAACGAGGATCGGGGCTTCCTCCAGAAGGCGCAGGAGCGGATGCGCGACTGGTGGCAGCTGATGGAGGAGCGCGGCACCCGCGAGGACAAGCCGATGAAGCCCCAGGTGGTGGCCTGGGAGCTCGGCAAGCGGCTGCGCGACGACGCCATCGTCTCCTGCGACTCGGGGACGATCGCCACCTGGTTCGCCCGCCAGATCAAGGTCAAGCGCGGGCAGATGTATTCGCTCTCCGGCAACCTCGCCTCGATGGCCAACGGCCTGCCCTACACCATCGCCGCCCAGATCGCCCATCCCGACCGCCAGTGCGTCGCCTTCGTCGGCGACGGCGGCTTCTCCATGCTCATGGCCGAGCTCGCCACGGCGGTCAAGTACAAGCTGCCGATCAAGGTGATCGTCATCAAGAACAACTCGCTCGGGATGATCAAATGGGAGCAGATGGTCTTCCTGGGCAATCCGGAGTACGGCTGTGATCTGCAGCCGATCGACTTCGCCGCCGTGGCGCGCGCCTTCGGGGCGACCGGCTTCACCGTCGAGGATCCGGCCGACTGCGGCGCCATCCTGGACCAGGCGCTCGCCACACCCGGCCCGGTGCTGGTCGAGGCGGTGGTCGATCCCTTCGAGCCGCCCATGCCGCCCAAGATCACCGCCAAGCAGGCGGCCAAGCTCGCCGAGTCGCTCGCCAAGGGGGAGCCGAACCGCGGCAAGATCGCGCTCACCGTGCTGCAGGACAAGGTCAAGGAGATGGTCTGAGATGGCGGCGGCCGCCGCGGCGCCTGCGCGGAGCGCAATCTCTCGCTTGGACGTCCCGATCGAGCGCATCGAGGTCTCGGCGTACACCATCCCCACCGACTTTCCCGAGTCGGACGGCACGCTCGCATGGTTCGAGGAGCCGGTCTCCTCCGACGACCTGTCAGGCTTGCGGCTGCTGTGCGACCGCGGTCCGGCGGGCATGGCCATCGCCGCCGGCGAGTACGGCTACGATCTCTTCTACTTCCGCCGGATGCTCGCGGCCGGCGCGGTGGACGTCCTCCAAGCTGACGCAACCCGCTGCGCCGGGATCACCGACTTCCTGCGCGTGGGGGCTCTCTGCGAGGCCGAGCCCATCCCGCTCTCGGCCCACACGGCGCCGTCGATCCATGTCCACCCCTGCTGCGCCCTCACCCCCGCCGTCCACGTCGAATATTTCCACGACCACGCCCGTATCGAGCGGATGCTGTTCGACGGTGCTCTCACGCCGCGCAACGGGAGACTGCGGCCGGACCTCTCCCGCCCCGGTCTCGGTCTGGATTTCAAGCGCGCCGACGCCGCGCGCTTCGCCGTTCCGTTCTG
>JBJMGZ010000466.1:0-10491 GCA_045807605.1 Thermoanaerobaculia bacterium
GGAGACGAAGACGCCGCGCTCGGTGCCGGCGAAAAGCAGACCGCGGCGTTTTGTATCGGCGCGGACCACTCGGGTGAACTGATCGGACGGAATACCATCAACGATTTTCGCCCACGTTTTACCGTAGTCATTGGTCCTATACAAATACGGATGTAAATCATCCGATTTGTACATCGTCGCCGCGAGGTAGGCCAGGCCCTTGTC
Organism: Thermoanaerobaculia bacterium; assembly: GCA_045807605.1. GTDB lineage: Bacteria > Acidobacteriota > Thermoanaerobaculia > Multivoradales > UBA5704 > DATMER01. The sequence continues at coordinate 205 of JBJMGZ010000466.1, forward strand.
CAGCGGCGAGGGCTCGATGGAGTTGATCATGATCCACTCCGGCATGATCGTCTTCGGCGGCGTGACTTTGTTCCAATGCGCGCCGCCGTCGCGCGAGACCTGCACCAGCCCGTCGTCGGAGCCGGCCCACAGCACGCCCGGCTCCACCGGCGACTCGTTGATGGCGAAGATCGTCCCGTAGTACTCCACGCTGGTGTTGTCCTTGGTGATCGGGCCGCCCGAGGACCCCATCAACGATTTTTCGATGCGGGTGAGATCGGGGCTGATGTTCTTCCAGCTCATTCCGCCGTAGTTCGACTCGAGCAGCACCTGCGACGCGGCGTAGAGCTTCTTCGGATAGTTCGGCGAGAACATGAGCGGGAAGTTCCACTGGAAGCGATGCGCGAGCTCTGCGTCGCCCCAGCCCATCGGGTTGTCCGGCCACGGATTCATGTCCGCGCTCTGCTCGGTGCGGTGGTTGAGCTTGACCAGCAGGCCGCCGTACGAGCCGCCGTAGACGATGTCGGGGTTGGTCGGGTCGGCCACGATGTAGCCGCTCTCGCCGCCGGCGGTCTCCTGCCAGTCGCCGGGGCCGATGCCCGGCCCCAGGCCGCGGGAGAGGATGCGCACCGCCGAGTTGTCCTGCTGCGCGCCGAGGATGCGGTAGGGGAAATGGGTATCCGTCGAGACGCGGTAGAACTGCGCCGTCGGCTGGTTGGTCTGCGGCGACCAGGTGAGGGCGCCGTCGGTGGAGACGTTGGCGCCGCCGTCGTTCGACTCGATCATGCGCAGGGGATCGCCGGGATCGATCCACAGGTCGTGGTTGTCGCCGTGCGGCACGCGCAGCGTGGTGAAGGTCTTGCCGCCGTCTTTCGAGCGGTGGAACTGGACGTTGAGGACGTAGACGACCTCCTCGTCCTTGGGATCGGCGTAGATGCGGCTGTAGTACCAGGCGCGCTGGCGCAGGGCGCGGTCGTCGTTGGTCTTCGTCCACGTCTTGCCGCCGTCCCGCGAGCGGAAGACGCCGCCCTCCTCGGCCTCGACGATGGCGTAGACGTTCTCGGGGTTGGTGGGGGAGACCGCGACGCCGATGATCCCCAGCGTCCCCTTGGGCATGCCCGGGTTCTTCGTCAGCTCGAGCCAGGTGTCGCCGCCGTCGGTGCTCTTCCAGAGCGCCGAGCCGGGGCCGCCGCTCTCCAGGCTGTAGGGCGTGCGGCGCACGCGCCAGGTGCTGGCGTAGAGGATGCGCGGATTGGTGGGATCGAGGATCAGGTCGATGGCGCCCGCGTTCTCGTTGACGAAGAGGATGCGCTCCCAGGTCCTGCCGCCGTTGCGTGTGCGGTAGACGCCGCGCTCGGGGTTGGGGCCGAACAGGTGCCCGAGGACCGCGGCGTAGACGGTGTCGGGCTCCCTGGGGTGGATGCGCACCCGCGGGATGTGCCGCGATTCCGGCAGGCCGACGTGGGTCCACGTCTTGCCCGCGTCCGTGGACTTCCACATGCCGTCGCCGTGCGAGACGTTGCCGCGCACCGTGCTCTCGCCCGTGCCTGCGTAGACGACGTTCGGGTCGAGCTCGGACACGGCCACGGCGCCGATCGAGCCGCCGAAGAAGCCGTCCGACACCGGCTTCCAGGCGCGCCCGCCGTTGGTCGTCTTCCAGACGCCGCCGCCGGTCGAGCCGAAGTAGTAGGTGTCGCGGTTGGCGGGCAGGCCGGTGACCGCGGCCGAGCGCCCGCCGCGGTAGGGGCCGACCTCGCGCCACTCCATGGGCTTCCAGAGATCGGGGTCGAGGCTCCGGGCCTTCTTCGCGGCCGTCTTCTCGGCCGAATGGCCGACCGAGAAGACCGAGAGGCACAGGGCGAGGGTCAGCAGAGAACGGCGAAGGGAGGGGCGCATGTCTCTCATCGTGCTCCAAGGGAAGAGCCCGGCGAGCCGGGCTCGAAATCAAGTCTAGGGGTAATCGTCGAGCTGGTCGTACTGGATGCCGCAAGGCAGGTACAGGTTGAAGACCGGCTGCTCGATGATCTCGGCGAAGCCGAGCAGGAGGGGGCCGTACTCCTCGATGCCGGAGCGGCCGGCCTCGATGTCTTCGAGCTCCTCCCGGGTGATCCCGAGCTGCTGCGCGAGCTGCTCGGCGGTGATCTGCTTGCGCTCGCGGTGCTTGCGGATCAGCTCGCCGGCCTGGCCGGGCCGGCAGTCCTTGGACTTGCCGCTCTCGGCCAGCAGGCGCGAGGTGGGAGTTTCGAGCTTGACGGCGCTCTGGAAGAGAAGGGGTCCCCACCTCTCGACGGGCGAGCTCCCGCCCTCGATCTCCTCGTACTTGTCTTCCGGAATCCCCAGGCGGGACGCCGTGTCCGCCGGGGAAATCTTCTTGCGCTCCCGCTCCTTCTTGAGAACCTGTCCGAGCTTCATGTCTCTCCTCCAGTCGATGCCCTGAGGCGGAGGGATGCTAGCACAGGGGTTTGCTAGCGCTTGCGCTCGGTGGACAGGGACTTGAGGGCGTCGATCGGCCGGCGGTCGGGGCTCATCAGCTTGATCGCCCGGCGCAGGTGCTCCTCGGCCTCGGCGAAGTTGCCCACCTGGCGCTCGATCTCGCCGGCGTAGTAGGCGGCGAGGCCGCAGTTGGGGTCGCGCCGCAGGGTCTCCTGCAGCTCCTTGATCGCCCGCGGCGCGGCGGCGCCGGAGAGGAGGAAGCGGCACCAGGCGAGCTCGGCGGCGTAGAGGCTGTTCTGGGGGTCGCAGTCCGCGGCGAATTCCAGGAGCATGAGGGCTTCCTTGTGCCGGCCCGCCTCCAGGGCCGCCTTGCCCTTCTTGAACTGCGCCTCCGAGTCGAGGAGGTCGGTCTTGATCTGGTGCATCGAGGGCGCCTTCTTCGCCCGCTCCTCGCGCAGGGTCTTGCGCCGGAAGAGGAGCGTGTTGCGCTTCTCGCCGTCGGTCAGCTCGCCGTAGGCCTGGGCGCCGGCCAGGAAGAGGTCCTGGGCCTTCTCCTCGACCTCGGCCAGCTCCGGCGTCTGGAAGCTCCAGGGCGCGAAGCGCCGGGCGAACTCCAGGAACTTCCGGTGGACGGCCGGCAGCGCCGCGTCCTCCGGCACGCCGAGCAGGTCGAAGGCGTCCTGGCGGCGGTAGACGAGATAGGCCTGCATGACGTCGTTGCGCCGGCGCTCCATCTCGCGGGAGTCGAGCGCGGGGGCTGCCGCCGGCACGGGAGCGATCTGGGCGAGCGGCTGCGTTTCGGAGGCATTGGTGGCGGCGGGCACCGGCACGGCGACGCGGAAGCTGCCCGTGGCCGTCACCGGTGTCCCCTTCGGCATCCGGCTCTCGGGCACGATCAGGCCGAGCACCATGAGCGCGTAGAGGAGGCGGCTGATCTCGTCGACCGAGAGGCCGGTCGCCTCCGCGATCTCGCCCATGCGCCGGCCGGGCCGGGCCGCCTCGACGAGCTGCGCCTGGCGCTGCGACAGGCGGATCTCCTCGAGCGGGATGGGCGGAGCGGGATGGAGGCAGAGCCGCTGGCCCACGAGCGGGCCGACGGCCATGTCGATCTCCTCCTGCGGCGCCAGCTTGGTGACGCCGGTCAGGATGAGCTGGGGGACCTTGATCTTGAGCGACGAATCGCCGGTGGGCAGGTCGCCGTTGGTCTGGAACTCCCCCTCGCGCCAGGTGAACAGGTCGAGCAGCTTCTTGGCCAGGTTGGCCTGCAGGATCCGGAACAGGTCGTCGGGCGTGACGAGGCCGCGCTCCACCAGCTCCTCGCCCATGGGGATGCCGCGGGCCGCGGCGCGGCCGAGGGCGGCGGTGAAGTCGTCCTCGCCGAGCTTGCCCTCGTGCACCATGTAGCGGCCGAGGGTCTCGTGGGCCAGGTTCGACCGGCAGTCGACCGGCACGCCGTGGTCGAAGGCGATCCTCTTCCAGACCTGGCGCCGCCGGATCTCGAGCACGCCGGTGCGGCGATGGACGGCCTGCGCCAGGAGCAGCGGTGCGATGGGCACCTCCTGGAGCGTGCCGGCCTCCATCTGCGCGATGGCGTCGAGCTGCTCGGGAGTCGGGATCACCTGTGGTGAGGCTAGACCATAGAATGCCTCCATGGCAACCCACTTCCTCTTCGACGGCCCCGATCCCGGGGCGCAGGGCATCACCGTGGTCCTCGCCCATGGCGCCGGCGCGCCCATGGATTCCCCGTTCATGAACACCATGGCCCGCGGGCTCGCCGCGGAGGGGCTGCGGGTCGCCCGCTTCGAGTTCCCCTACATGCGGGCGCGGCGCGAGGAGGGCCGCAGCCGGCCGCCCGACCGCGAGCCCGTGCTGCGGGCGGCATGGCTCGCCGCGATCGCGGAGCTCGGCGGCGGGGAGCGCCTGGTCATCGGCGGCAAGTCCATGGGCGGCCGGTTCGCCAGCATGGTCGCGGACGAGGCCGGCGCGCGCGCCCTGGTCTGCCTCGGGTACCCGTTCCACCCTCCGGGCAAGCCCGAGAAGCTCCGGGTCGAGCACCTGGAGCACCTGAAGACGCCGGCGCTGATCATCCAGGGCACGCGCGACCAGCTCGGCACCCGCGAGGAGGTGGCCGGGTACACGCTCTCGCCGTCCATCCGCTTCCTCTGGCTGGAGGACGGCGACCACTCCTTCAAGCCCCGGGCCTCGTCGGGAAAGACCGAGCGCGGGCACCTGGAGGAGGCGGTGCGGGCGGTGGCCGAGCTGGCGCGGAACGGGTGAGAATGACGGGCGAGCTCGCCGCGCTCGGCGCCGCCGCGTCCTGGGCGGTCACCGCGCTCGCCATCGAGGGCGGAGCGCGGCGCATCGGATCGCTGTCGGTCAACCTGATCCGGCTGGTCTTCGGGTTCGCCTTCCTGTCGCTCGCGGCGCTCGCCGTGCGCGGTCTCCCCCTTCCCGTGGACGCCACGGCGCACAACTGGGCGTGGCTCACGGTCTCGGGGCTGGTCGGCTTCACGTTCGGCGACCTCTGCCTCTACCGCGCCTACGTGGTGCTGGGGCCGCGGCTGTCGAGCCTGATGATGGCGCTGGTCCCTCCCATCACCGCCCTGATCGGCTGGGCGGCGCTGGGCGAGACGCTGACCCGCCGCGACCTGCTGGGCATGACGCTCACGGTCGTGGGCATCGGCTGGGCCATCCTGGAGCGCGGCCGTGCGTCCGAGTCCGGCCCGCTCCAGGTCTCTCTCGCGGGCGTGGCCCTCGGCTTCGGCGGCGCGCTCGGCCAGGGGGTGGGGCTGATCCTCAGCAAGATCGGGATGGCGGGCTATGACGTCCTCGCCGCGAACCAGGTGCGGGTTTTCGCCGGGGCCGTGGGCTACGCGCTCCTGTTCTTCGCGCTCAAGTGGTGGCCCAACGTGCGCGCCGGCCTGCGCGACGGCAAGGCCCTGGGCTTTTCCGCGCTCGGCGCCTTCTTCGGCCCCTTCCTGGGCGTCTCCCTGTCGCTGCTCGCCGTCCGCGCGACGGTGGCGGGGGTCGCGGCGAGCATCATGGCGCTCACGCCGGTGCTGATCATCCCCCTGGTCGTCGTGCTGAAGAAGGAGCGGGTGGGCCTCGGCGGCCTGGCCGGAGCCCTGGTCGCGGTCACCGGCGTGGCGCTGCTGTTCCTCTGACGAGCGACGCCCGCCGCCCGAGGATCTCGGCCCGCCGGATCACCACCGGCCCGACCCGCTGCTCACCCAGCTTCGGAGCGGCCGCGAAGATCCGCAGGATCTCCCCCTCCTGCCCTGGCTCCGGCACATACAGCTCGGTCGTCTCCACGAGGAAAGGCAGATAGAGCTGCCAGGGCTGAGGCTCGCCCGGTACCAGAGCCACATACCCGTCCCACCCCCTCAGCTCCTCCACGACAGCCTCGGCAGAGCGTCCCTCCCCCCGGGAAGGGGGAGGGTTGGCTCTGGGGGGAGGATAGGAGGGGGGGGCCCCCGCTACCACCAGAATCCAGCTTTCCGCCCGCCCCGGCAGCCACACCCTGTACACCCCATCCTCCCCGATCGCCCCACCCGTTCCATCCGCATCCATCCCCACCACGGCTCCATCCACGACCGCGGCACCACCTTGACCCGCTTGCGCAGCGCGTTGCCGATCCGGGTGATCATCCGGTACCGGTCGGGAGTCCCCTCATAGAGATAAACGGCAGAGCGGTCCCGGCGGACGAGCGCCGGATCGAGGTGCGTCACCGGAGCCCTCCGCTCCCACACGCGCTGGTACAGGGTCGGCTCCCCGCGAGGGGGCAGGGCCGCTCCGGCAATCACGAGTACAGCCGCCGCCGGCAACACCTTCCGCGGCAGCCGGGCGAGAGCCCCGGCGATGAGCAGCCCGGCCATCCACACCGGGTACACCAGGAACCGCTCCGCCTCCCACGAGTAGAGAAAGACGAAGAACCCCGCCAGCACCGCGAACAGCGACACCACGAAGAGCCAGCCCTCGCCGCCTTCCCGCACCGCGATCCCCAGTCCCGCAACCAGGGCCACACAGGCCGGCAGCCCCAGCAGCGCCAGCAACGCCCAGCCGTAGAACGGAAGAGCAGGCAGGAGGCGGGCACGTCCGCCATCACCTGGAGCGAGAGGCCGAGGAGCGAGTGGCAGGTCATCAGGGCGAGCGCCACGGCGAAGGCGGCGCCCCGGGACGAGAGCCGCGCCGCCAGCGTGTAGAAGCCAGCACCGTGCCGTGGAAGAGCGCGGCGAGCAGGACCGGCAGCCACGAGAGGGTCCCGGTCCGCTCCAGGAGAGCGATCGCGAGCGGCAGGAGCGGCGCCCGGCCGGACGAGCGCACGTCCTGGCCGGCCAGGCGCAGGCCGTTGGCGATCCAGTCCCAGGAGTCGCCGTCCATGAAGGGGTAGTCGAGGTTCAGGTCGGGGTAGACCAGGCGGGACGCGAGGACGAGCGCCTGCAGGACGGCGAGCAGGGAGAGAAGGCCGAGCAGGGGATCGCGCCGGAACATTGACACTCGTCGATCAAGGGGCCTAGGATCTGGTCGTAGAACTAACGTATCAACACCGGAGGAGATTTGCTCATGAAGTCCAAGCCTGTCCAGTGGCTCGTGGCCGCCGCCCTGCTCTTGACGATCGCGGCTCCGGGGTGGGCCCAGCCCGAGCTGGTGGGAGGGGAGTTCAAGGTCAACCAGGTCGACGACGCCCGCCAGGTGAATCCGCAGGTCGCGTTCGGTCCGTCGGGCAGCTCCCTGATCGTCTGGGAGAACAGCATCCGCGGCATCCTGGGCCGCGGCTTCGACAAGGACGGCAACCCCACGACCGGGGAAATGGTCCTCGCCGGCAACGACAACCTGCCGGGCATCCCGGCGCGCGGCAACGTGATCGTGCGCAAGGAGCCGGCCCTGATCTATCTCCCCAGCGGCGAGTTCCTCGTCTTCTGGACCGAGGAGAAGGACTTCCTGTCGCTCGACTACTTCTACGAGCAGCGCGAGATCCTCGAGCAGGACGTCTATGGCCAGCGCTTCACGGCCCAGGGCACTCCCGCCGGCGAGCGCTTCCGCGTCAACGCTTCGGCGGTCCACTTCCAGCGGCGTCCCAAGGCCGCGCTGCATCCCGCCGGAATCGTGGTGGTCTGGGAGCAGGCGCCCAGGCAGAACGAGCGGGATTCGACCGCGGTCTACGGCCGGCTCCTGACCCGCCGCGGCACCCTGACCGGCGGCGAGCTCCGGATCGACGCCGCCGAGTCGCGCGAGGTCTGGCACCTCGCGGTGGCGGCCAACACCGCGGGCCAGTTCGTGGTGACCTGGGAGGGCGACAAGGCCGACGATCCGAACATCCTGGCGCGCATCTATGACCGCGACGGCGACGCCCTGGGCTCCCCCTTCCTGGCCAACTCCTCGGTCCCGGGCCGCCAGCGGCGCCCGGCGGCGGTCGCCACCCGCGACGGCGACTTCCTGATTGCCTGGCAGAGCTCCCTCCGGGGCACGGAGATCCGCAGCACCATGGGGCAGCTCTTCAGCCCCGCCGGCGCCCGGATCGGCAGGGAGATCGAGATGAGCCGGGGCAACGTCGGCCATCTGCACACCTGTCCCGCCCTGGCTCTCCTGCCCTCGGGCAACGTCGTCGTGACCTGGATCGACTGGGCCGGCACCTTCCCGGACGGCATCTACGCCAGGCTCCTCGACAGCGACGGCAACCCGCTGGAGAGCGCGGTCCTGATCAGCGAGGAGCGCATCTTCCCCCAATACCTGATCTCCGTGGCCACGAACGCCCAGGGCGACATCGTGGCGACCTGGGAGTCCCGGATCACCCGCGAGCGGGCCATCGCCGCCCGGCGCCTCAAGGCCGACTGAGCTTTCACCCGGCCTGAATCCCCGACGCCCCGCCTCCCGGTGGGGCGTTTCCTTTTGTGGGCACTCTCCTTGCTTCGTCTCCAGCCCATGGACGCCAAGCTGCGGTATCCGTCTGTCTCAGCGCCTCCTCCTCCGATCTCGACCCCGAGGGTCCCCGATGCGCATCGGGCGCGCCGCGAGCCGGGCTGGAGGAGCGTGGACATCCTGCGCGCGGCCGCCCTGGTGATGGGGCTCTACCTGGTCCTGCGGCTGCTCTGGGTGGCATACCCGATCCTCTTCGTGGCATTCCTCGGCGTGCTCTTCGGGCTCGCCGTGGCGCGCGGCGCGGACTGGCTGGAGCGTTTCCGCATCCCGCGCGGGATCGGCTCGGCGCTGATCGTGCTCGGGGTCGTGGGCGCGCTCGCCGGCATCGGCACCTGGATCGCGCCGACGCTGCGGGAGCAGACCCGGGAGCTGCGCACGACCCTGCCCCAGGCGATCAGCGGGGTGGAGGACTGGCTGGACCGGCGCGCCGACGGCCTCCTGGGCCAGCTCATGCCCGAGCAGCCGCCGGCCGCTCCAACTGCTCCCGATGGTCCCGATATACCCGAGAGAGCCGCCAGGCCGGACGCCCAGAGCCAGAAGGGCAATCCCCTGTCCGGGCTGCCCGGGTCTCTCTCGGGCCAGCTCGACGCGGTCGGGCGTTACCTGTTCTCGTTCCTGTCCTCGACGGTCGCGGTGCTGACCGGGCTGCTCCTGATCGTCTTCATGTCCATCTACATCGGCATGGACCCGAAGACCTACCACCGCGGCCTGCTGCACCTCTTCCCGCACCGGGTGCGGCCGCGGGCCGAGGAGGTGCTCACGGCGGTCGGCATGACGCTGCGCAAGTGGCTGATGACGCAGCTCGTGGCCATGCTGGTGATCGGCGTTGTGACGACGGTCGCCCTCAAGCTGCTCGGGGTCAAGGCGGCACTGCCGCTCGGGATCATCGCCGGCCTGCTGGAGTTCATCCCCATGGTGGGTCCGCTGCTCTCCGCGATCCCGGCGGTGGCCATGGGCTTCGTGGACTCGCCGCAGAAGGCCCTGTTCGTGGCGCTCGCCTACACGGGCATCCAGTTCTTCGAGAATCACCTCCTGATCCCCATCCTGATGAAGGAAGGGGTGGACCTGCCGCCGGTCCTGACCCTGATCGGCATCGCCGTCATGAGCGTGGTCTTCGGCTTCCTCGGCATGCTGGTCGCCGTCCCCCTGCTCGCCGCGATCGTGGTCGCGGTCAAGCTGCTGTATGTGGAGGATGTGCTGGGGGATGAGGTAGAGACTGTGCTGGATGTGGGCTGAAAGGACGTAAAGGACTTAAAGGACCTAAAGGACCAAGGACGTCAAGGACGTCCTCCCTCGTCCTTTGAGTCCTTTACGTCCTTTTGGTCCTTTGTCCTTCTCAGGGATTGACCGTCAGCTTGACCGCCTTCCAGACCCCGTTCGCCGTCGCCCGGATGTTGGCGTAGCTCACCACCGAGACATCCGCGGTCGATACGTAGAATGGGGCCGTCGTGGAGCCGGCCGGTACCCTGATGCTCGGGACCACGTTCGCCACGGCGGGGTTGCCTGAGGTGAGCGTCACCACGATATTGCCGGGCGCGGCCGGGCATTCCAGGGCCACCGTGCCGACGGCCGAGCTCGGTCCCACGACCGGGTTCGGAGAGATGGACACGCTTGCGATCCCGATGGGGCGCACCGTGAGCATGGCGCTCTTGCTGACGCCGCCGTAACTGGCGGTCACCGTCCCGGTCTGGTTCGCGGTGACCGTGACCCCCGTGATCGTGAACTTCGCCGTGGTGGCGCCGGCCGGCACGGTCACGCTCGCCGGCACGCCGGCTGCCGGGTTCGTGTTCGCGAGCGCCACCACCGCGCCGCCCGCGGGGGCCGGGCCGGTGAGCGTCACGTGGCCGGTGGAGGTCTTGCAGCCGCCGGGGAACGTGGGGGGGGAGAGGGTCATGGTTGAGAGGGTGGGGCCGGACGCGACCGTGTACTTGATCGTCAGGTAGTCGTACAGGAAGT
>JBJMGZ010000467.1:0-3870 GCA_045807605.1 Thermoanaerobaculia bacterium
TAGGCGGGAAGGTTGAGCTTCCACTCGGCGAGCCCGCGGCCGTCGACCTGAAGGCGCTCCGTCTCCAGCTCCTTGCCCTGCGGATCGCGGTGGCGCAGCAGGGCCGGCATGGCCGGCGGCACCTTGAGATTCGAGTCGCGCAGCACCGCGAGGCCCTCGGCCGTCGCGCCCGGCCGGTAGAGGTCGCGCTCGCCATAGAGGAACGCCGTGTAGCCGCCGGTCGGGACCTCGTCGCCGCCGGTGTCGAGGCCGGTCGTGTCGATCGACATCCGGTCGAGCAGCAGGAACGTGAAGTCGTCCCCCTTCTCCACGGTGATCAGGTAGGGCCGGCGGGTGCCCGGGTCGGGCAGGTCGCTCACCCGGAAGAGGCCGGAGCCGTCGGTCCGCCCCTCGCCCATCGGCTGGTTCTGGTCCGAGATCAGCGTGACCTTGGCGTCCGACACGGCCGAGAGATCGCGCACCGACGACACCCAGACCATCAGCTCGCCGCGGTTCTGCTTGGCGACGATGCCCATGTCGGTCAGGAGCAGCCAGCGCTGCTGGGCCTCCCAGTCGTCCGGCTTGCCCACGGAGACGCGGTAGAGGCCGGGGTCCTTCAAGTCCACCCAGCGGTCGAGCGTGATCGGCGTGATGCGCCGCTGGTTGCGGCCTCCGCCGATGTCGAGCGTCTCCTCCCGGAGGCGGTCGCCGAGCGCGTGCGGCAGCTCGCCGAAGTAGCCGTAGTCCTCGTCGAAGAAGCCGCCGTAGTTGAAGAGAAAGAACAGGTTGTTGCGGTAGACCCGGTCGATCGTCATCCGCACCTTGGGCACGTTGACGCTGTCGAGGTTGACCGTGCGGTTGCCCGAGGCGGAGAGGAACATGCCCTCGCTCTGGAAGCCGACCGAGGGCTCCAGGTCGGGGATCGGGACGTCCGCGGTCCACTCCTCCGAGAGCACCGCCTCGTCCGTGGCGGGCATGCCCTTGCCGACCGTGAGCTTGTAGGTCGAGCCGGGCCGCATGTCGCCGGTGATCACGAGCTCGTTGCGGTTGGCGGAGAGACGGGTCTGCACCGCCGGCTCGACTTTCAGGTACTTCTCGGCCACGGCCGCGGAGATCGGCGAAGAGAACTTGACCACCACCGTGGACTCGCGCGGGCCGGGCTCGACCTCGAAGCCCCAGATGGCGAGCTTCGTGCTCGACCCCACGGGGATCTCGTGGACGAACTCCTCCTTGAGCGGCACGTTGCCGCCCACGGGGGTGAGGTCCTGGGCGATGACGAGCCGGAGCTTGCGCTCCTCCTTCTGCTTCTGGATCGCGGGGGTGTGGAACGCGATGACGGGCGCGTTCCAGTCCGTCTCCAGCTCCAGCGTCATCGGTTCTCCGCCGGCCGGATCGTGGAGGCGCATCTTCGAGATCAGCACCTTGGGATCGACGGGGTAGTTGAACTTGACCTGTCCGCGGAAGACGACGCGGGCCTTGCCTTCGAGGGCCGGCTCCTCGGTCAGCTCGACGCCTTCGACGAGGAACTGGTCGGTGCGGACGGTGATCTCCTCGTCGCCGGTGAAGATCATGCCCTCGGGCAGGAACGTCTCGGGCTTGAGGGTGACGGTGTACTCGGACGCGATGGGCAGCCCGCCGCTGGGCTGGAACCGGAGCGCGTTCGTGTCGCGCCAGGTCCAGGCGCCGCCGAGCCCGGGCTCGATCGTGGCCGGGGCCGGCTCGACGACGTTGCCGACTTTGTCCTTGCCGATGGCCTTGTCGAAGACGATGTCGAAATACTGCCGGCTCTCGCGATCCACGACCACGTCGAACACCGAGACCGTCTCGGCGCCGGACCCCGCTCGGAGCTTGGCGAGCGCCGCGGCGATGGGGTTCTTGAACGCGTAGGCCGAGACCGAGACCAGCAGCAGGGCCAGGACGAGGACGACGACGTCCTTGGCGCCCCACTTGCGGGCGAACACGGCACGGAGACGAGACGGGATCCGGTCCCGAAGCGGGGTGGCCATGGGGTATGACGCTCCTGTTCTGGGTAGAGACGGCGAAGTCTAGGCTACACCAGAACCGGCGCCCGGCCAATTCCCAGGGAGCCAGCGAGCCTCCCGCTGCAGCGTGCTCGCGAAGCGGCCTCCCTGCTGCTGGAGCTGTTCCCACTCCCGCTGCGTGTAGACGAGAAGCTCCGCAGGAACGGGAAGGGCACCGAGGTCCCATCCGAGAGCCCGCCGCTCGAAAGGGTCTGGAGAGGATTCGACCACGGCGATCAGATCGAGATCGCTGCCCACGCCGGCATCACCGCGGGCGTAGGATCCGAAGTAGCCGAGGCGGAGGAGGCCGGGATGGCGGGGAGCCTCTCCCGTGGCCCACTCCGCGACCCTCCTCTCGACTTCGCGCCGGTCAGGCCATCTGAGCACGGACGTATTCAAGGATCTCACTGGCATAGCGAATCGCCTCTCCGCTCTGGATCTCTCCATAGTGCTCGAACGGCGGACCTTCGGGATGCCCGTCGGGGTAGCGCGTTCCGACATAGAAGTTATCGAGCACCTTTGCCTTCTCCACGAGAGACCGGTCCACCTCCACCTCTACCGGCACCTCGCCAAGCAGGCGGGCTACCACGTGGCCCCATGCCTCCTGGCCCAGGTGGAGATGGAGGGCTTTTACCGCTTTCTCCGCCGACTGCTGGGCGGCAAAACAGGCCCATTCGTGGCGCTGGTCTTCGCGAGATGCGCTCGCCTGTTCGAGATCTCGCTCGGCCTGCATCAACCAGTCTCGTGAGCGGTCCACCTGCCTCCTCTCGCCAAACGACAAGGATGGGCGCCCTCCTGCGAATGGCTGGAGGTAGTCTAGCATTGCTGGCCTTCCCTCAATCAATGATTAGAAAAGCGCACTAAAGCTCGTCATCAGCAATCTTTTTTGTCGAAATGTAGGCGGTTCGACCATCTTACGTAGCAAGGTTCAGCTTCAGACGCCTTGAGAAACGTCAGACTGCGCTTCGAGAGGCGCACGGCGCCCGCACCATGGTCAAGAGGGCGACAGCATCTCCAGCAGCTCGTCGCGCGTGAAGATCTTGGCCAGGTGAGGATCGTCCTCCTTGACGACGCTGTCCATCAGGCGGCGCTTGCGCTCGATCAAGGCCGAGATCTTCTCTTCGAGCGTCCCCTCCGCGATCAGCTTGAGCACGTGCACGGCCCGCCTCTGGCCGATGCGGTGGACGCGGTCCGTGGCCTGGTCCTCCCGGGCGGCGTTCCACCAGCGGTCGTAGTGGATGACGACCGATCCACCCACGAGATCGATGCCCATGCCCCCGGCCTTGAGGCTGCCCAGGAAGACCCGGCAGTCCGGATCGCGGTTGAAGCGGTCCACCGCGCCTCCCCGGTCGACGGTCGAGCCGGTGAGCACCGCGTGGCCGATCCCGAGCCCGCGCAGATGGCGCTCCATGAGGCCGATCATGCCCAGGAACTGGCTGAAGACCACCACCTTCTGCCCGCTCTCCAGCGCCTCGCCCAGGACCTCGCGGAAGAGGTCCCACTTGCCCGAGGCGTATTCGTCCGCGCGGTCGAGGCACCCCAGGGCGAGCGCCGGATGGCCGCAGATCTGCTTGAGCAGGTTGAGCAGCGCGAAGATGTGGATGTAGGGCAGCGGCCGGTCGCCCGCGGCCTCGATCTCCCGCGCCAGCTCCGCTCCGCGGCCGGCGAGGGCCTCGCGGTAGAGCCTGACCTGGTCGTCCGACAGCGGGCAGGCGCGCAGGTCCTCGAGCTTCTCCGGCAGCTCGTCGAGCACCGACGACTTGAGCCGGCGCAGGACGAACGGCGAGATCAGCCGCCGCAGCTCGCCCAGCCGCTCCTCTTCCTGATCCGGCTCCATCCTCAGATAGCGATCCTCGAAGGCGGAATCCGT
>JBJMGZ010000468.1:0-3562 GCA_045807605.1 Thermoanaerobaculia bacterium
AGACGCCCCGTGGGGCGTCTCCTCCGACGGGTGACCGCGGACGGTTGTGGCCTCTGGAAGGATGTCGCCGCTGCGGAGACGCCCCACGGGGCGTCTCTACAGTGGGAACGATCTTCCCTATGAGCACGGAGATCGACGAGAAGACCGGACGGCTGGTGCGCTGGATGGAGGAGCGGCGCCTCGGAGGCGTGCTCCTCTCCACGCGGCCCGGCTTCGCCTGGATCACCGCCGGGCGCGAGAGCGGCATCGATCTCTCGCGCGAGTCAGGCGTGGCGACCGTTCTGGTCGCCGCGGACGGCCGGCGCTTCCTCCTGACCAACAACATCGAGATGCGCCGCTTCCTCGAAGAGGATCTTTCGGGTCAGGGATACGCCCCGGTCGAGCTTTCCTGGACCGAGGAGCAGGCCGACCCGGGCCGGATCGCGGCGCTCGCCCGCGAGGTGCTCGGCTCCGTCCCCCTGGCATCCGATGTTTCCGGAGACGGAAAGGATCTGGCCCGGCTCCGCCATCGCCTGACGGCCGCGGAGATCGAGCGCTTCCGGGGATTGGGCCGCGATGCCGGCGAGGCGCTCGGCGAGGTCTGCCGCGGTCTTCAGCCCGGGCTGACCGAGCGGGAGATCGGCCGCAGAGCATCCGAAGCGATGGCGGCCAGGGGAGCCGACCCGATCGTGCTGCTGGTCGCGGCCGGAGACCGCCTCGCCCGCTACCGCCATCCGCCGCCCACGGACCATCGCTGGGAGAGGGACGGCGTCATGGTCGTGGTCTGCGCCCGGCGCGAGGGGCTGATCGCGGCCCTGACCCGGATCGTCTGGGCCGGTCCCGTGCCCGAGGACATCCGGCGGCGCACGCGGGCCGCGGCCGAGGTCAATGCCCGGCTGCTCGCCGCCACGCGTCCCGGGGCATCGGGGCGCGAGCTGTTCGCCGTCGCCTCCCGGGCCTATGAGGAGCTCGGGTTCCCCGGCGAGGAGCGCCTCCACCACCAGGGGGGACCCTGCGGCTATCTCTCCCGCGACTGGATCGCTCATCCCGCCTGCGAGGAGGTGGTGCAGGCGCCGCAAGCGTTCGCCTGGAACCCGTCGGTCACCGGCACCAAGGTCGAGGAGACCTGGCTGATGGAGGCGAATACGGAGGCTGATACGGCGGATGCGATCACGGCCACGCCCGGCTGGCCGAGCCTTCAAATCGGGGTGGACGGGCGGATCTGCTCTTTTCCCGACATCGCCGTCCTCGGGAGCTCTTGATCCCGTACCGTGGCCGATTCCGGCATGGTTTTGTTCCCGTCCTGGCCTTCGCACCAAGCACGCGCTTCCCCCCAAGCCACAAGTGGCCGGCTGGGCCTCCGCGCAGCTCGGCGTAAGTGACGTATAAAGAATAACTTAGGCTTGCGTCCCGCACTTCCTGTCGCTACATTTCCCGCATGGGAATGTTCGTCAACCTGGGGAGGACCCTCAGTCTTCTGAGGGAGCTGAGGGGCAAGAGCCAGGCCCTGGTGGCCCGGCAGGCGGGGATTGGCAAGAGCCAGCTCTCGAAGTATGAGAACGGCAAGGAGCTGCCCAAGCTCGACTCGCTGGAGAAGGTCCTGAACGTCCTCGAAGTGGGGCACTTCGAGTTCTTCTACACGCTGTACCTGGTCGATCGCCGCGCCGCCGACCTCAACCGGGGGACCGCGGCGAAGGAGGCCGGCCGCGAGGCTTCCCTCGACGACGAGCCCGGCTACCTGCCGCCGATCTTCAAGGGGCACCCGCTGCTCTCGGAACCCACGGACCAGGCCTTCACGCAGGTGTTCGCCGACCTGCTGCTGCTGTACCGCAGGGTCTTCGAGCAGCTCGTGCTGACAAGGATGAACGTGCCGGCCGACCTCAAGAGCTAGGCGCCACCCGGACACGGAGGTCCTCCCAGCGGGCGGCGGCCAGCTCGCCGCCGAGGTCGGCGTCGCCGCGGTAGGCGCGCACCGGGATCCGGCGGCAGGGGATGCGGAACGCCGTGGCCCCGGCCAGGGGGAAGGGGTCGAGATGGAGCGTGCCCTCTTCGAGCCGGCCCTGAAAATTGGCACGTCCGAACGGCTCGCTCCAGCCGTTGCACACCGCGAGCGAGATCAGGTCGGCCAGGTCGAGCCAGCGGTAGTCGGCCTCCACCTGCTCCTCGGGCGCGCCGGTCGCCTCGGCCAGCCCGCGGTAGAGCTCGTCGAGGTAGTCGCGGAAGGCCCGCCACTCCTCGCCGGTGCGCTCCTGGTGGAGCCGGACCGCGTGCCGGACGATCAGCAGCGAGGCATACGGATGCTCGCCGGCGAAGCGGGCCGTGCCCCGCTGCCAGAGCTCGATCCGCTCGCCGTGCGGCAGGCTGAGGAAGTCGTGCGGCCGGCCGCGCTCCGCGTCCCAGTGCGGGGCCGCGTCGGTCTCCCGCCAGCCGTTGTCGTGCTCGCGCACCGCGAAGAGCAGCTCCTCCCGCCGCGGGTGGCCGGGGAGGCCGTCGGCCCGCCAGAGCGCCAGCAGCTCGGCCGAGAAGCGGGCATGGTCGGGCTGGGTGATGAAGAGGTGGCGGCCGGCGGCATCCGTCGAAACGATCATCGGCTCATTATGTCCCCAGGCGGGGCCGGACCTACCCCGGGGTGTGGGGCCGGCCGCGGGAGCGGCATAGTAAGATCGCGCCCGCCATGACCATGAAGAAGATCAGCCGTGAGGACGCCCTGGAGTACCACGTCCAGGGGCGCAAGGGGAAGATCCAGGTCATCCCCACGAAGCCGACCGCCACCCAGCGCGACCTGTCGCTCGCCTACAGCCCCGGGGTCGCCTGGCCCTGCAACGAGATCGAGAAGGACCCCTTGCTCGCCTACGAGTACACCTCCAAGGGCAACCTGGTGGGCGTGATCAGCAACGGCACGGCCGTGCTCGGCCTCGGCAACATCGGCGCCCTCGCCGGCAAGCCGGTCATGGAGGGCAAGGGGGTCCTCTTCAAGCGCTTCGCCGACATCGACGTGTTCGACCTGGAGGTCGCCACGGAGGACGTCGAGGAGTTCATCCGCACGGTCAAGCTGCTCGAGCCGACCTTCGGCGGCATCAACCTGGAGGACATCAAGGCGCCGGAGTGCTTCGAGATCGAGCGCCGCCTCAAGGCCGAGATGAACATCCCGGTCTTCCACGACGACCAGCACGGCACCGCGATCATCTCCGGCGCCGCCCTGCTCAACGCCCTGGAGGTGACGGGCAAGCGCATCGGGGACGTGAGGCTCGTCTTCTCCGGCGCCGGCGCCGCCGCCCTCTCCTGCGCGCTCCTCTACGAGAAGCTCGGGGCGCGGCGGGAGAACATGATCCTCTGCGACAGCCACGGCGTGATCTACCGCGGCCGGACCGAGAAGATGGACCCCTACAAGGCCGAATTCGCGGTCGAGACCCCGGCGCGCACCCTGGCCGAGGCCATCGTCGGGGCCGACGTCTTCATCGGCCTGTCGATCGCCGGGGTCATGACGCAGGACATGGTCCGCGCCATGGCCCGCGATCCCATCGTCTTCGCCATGGCGAACCCCGATCCCGAGATCCCCTACGAAGAGGCCATCGCCGCCCGG
>JBJMGZ010000469.1:0-4427 GCA_045807605.1 Thermoanaerobaculia bacterium
GCCTTTTCGTCCTTGATGTCCTTGGTGTCCTTGATGTCCTGGAGGACGGCGGTCCGCCACGGCCGGCAGCATGATTCGCGGCATGGTGGCCGAGATGATCGCGGGCAGCCTTGCGATCGGTTACCATTCGCTCAGACACGATCCTCAGGACTGGGGGGTTGTATGAGCGGCGAGGCCTCGGTGGCTCTGAGCAGGATGGAGCTCCTCAAGGGGGACATCACCCGCGTGGCGGTGGATGCCATCGTCAACGCGGCCAACAGCTCGCTCCTGGGAGGGGGCGGGGTGGACGGCGCCATCCACCGCGCCGCCGGCCCCGAGCTGCTGGAGGAGTGCCGGCTCCTGGGGGGCTGCAAGACCGGGCAGGCCAAGATCACGAAGGGCTACCGGCTGCCGGCCCGGCACGTCATCCACACGGTGGGACCGGTCTGGCGGGGAGGAGGCCAGGGCGAGCCCGAGCTCCTGGCCTCCTGCTACCGTTCGAGCCTCGCCCTCGCCGTCGGCAACCAGGTCCGGACGATCGCCTTCCCCGCGATCAGCTGCGGCATCTTCGGCTATCCGCCCTACCTCGCGGCGAAGACCACCGTGACCGAGACCTCCCGTTTCCTCGACGCCGAGCCGTCGATCGAAAAGGTGGTCTTCGTCTGCTTCTCCCGCGAAGTCCACGAAGCCTACAAGCAGGCCCTGCAGGAGCAGGTCCGTTAGCGGGCCGCCGCCTTCTCCACGATCTCGATCTGCGAGCCGACCTTCGGGCTCGGCACCGTCTGGCTCTTGCCGGAAGGCCAGAGCACCTCGACGGAGTCGACCTTGGCGGCGTCGCCGAGGCCGAAGTAGAGCGGCATCGAGCTCTGCGAGAGATAGCCCGACTTGCCGTCGTTCCACTGCGTCCAGGTCTGGCCGCCGGCCTTGACCCGGACGCGGGCGCCGATGGCGTCGCGGTTCGACTCCGTGCCCCGCAGCCGGATCTTCAGCCAGCGCAGATCCTTCCTCTTCTCGGACAGGTTGCTGACCAGCACCTGCGGCTCGGAGTTGAGGTCGTTGGTGACGATGTCGAGGTCGCCGTCCCCCTCGAGGTCGAGGATCGCCGAGGAGCGCGAGCCCAGCGTGCTCATGATCTGCACCTTGCCGGTCTTGCCCGCGCAGGGGGTCTTGGGCTTGTCCGCGCCGTCGCAGTCCATCTCGGTCAGGAAGGCATGGGTGCGCCCGCCGCGGCGCGGCTCCACGCCAAGGATGAACTCGCTGTCGCGGAACACCTTGCCGCGGTCGTTCAGGTAGAGCGGGTTGATGGCGTAGCGGAAGGGGAAGTTCATGCTGGCGCAGACGAAGAGGTCCTGGAAACCGTCGGCGTTCAAGTCGCCGGCGGAGAACCCCCAGGGCCAGTAGTTCTCGACGCCCATCGGGTCCGAGACCTCCTCGAACCTGCCGCCGCCCAGGTTGTGGTAGAGGGCGTTGCCGAAGATGTTGTTGGCGCCCCCCTGCAACATGGTCTCGGGCCAGATCATCTCGGACTTGAGCTTCTCCTTTTCGACCCCGATGATCTGGCTCATGTCCGAGTGCATGTCGGTGATGTAGACGTCGGGCCGGCCGTCGTTATCGTAGTCGAACGCCTTGACGCCCATGGCCCCCCAGGGAGTCTTGGCGAAGTGCTCGGCCGTCTTGTCCTCGAAACGCTTGCCCTGCACGTTCTCGTAATAGTGGTTGTCGCCCTGCATGTTGAGCACGTAGAGGTCGGGCCAGCCATCCTCGTTCAAGTCGAGGATCGTGGCATCGCCGGCCCAGCCCTCGTCCCCCAGTCCCATCTGCTGCGAGACGTCCTGGAAGCGGTGGTTGCCCAGGTTGCGGAAGAGGATGCTGTTCTCCGTCCGCTCCGGCCGCAGGTGGCCGGAGAAGGCGTCGCCATAGCCGACGTAATAGCCGCCGCGGCCGATCTCGTCGCTCGTGTAGCGGCCGATGTTCGTGAGATACAGGTCGAGCAGCCCGTCGCGGTCGTAGTCGAAGAACACGGCTCCCGAGGAGTGGCCCACGTAGGCTAGTCCCGCCTCCTTGGAGACGTCCTGGAACTTGCCTTTGCCATCGTTCAGAAACAGGTGGTTGCCCTTGCGCACGGTGGTGACATAGAGGTCCGCGTCGCCGTCGTTGTCGACGTCGGCGAACGAGCCGGTGATGCTGATCTGGTCCTTCAAGCCGACGCCGGCCTCGGCCGTGGCGTTGGCGAACTTGCCGTTGCCCAGGTTCTTCCAGAGCTGGGACTCCCCGAGCTGGGTGATGAAGTAGAGGTCGAGACTGCCGTCATCGTCCACGTCCGCTACGGCCAGGCCGTTGCCATGGTCATAGTGGACCGCCTTGTACTCCCGTCCGCTGTCGTCCACGGCCTGGTTGCGGAAGGTGATGCCGCTCTCCGGCAGCCGGTCGGTGAACTGGAAGTCGTGGAAGACGGTGAACTGGCCGGCCGTGGCGAGCTCGGCCGCCTTGCGCGCCGGCAGGGCGGCGATGCCCTCGTCGTTGTCGGGATAGTAGAAGGCGTCGTGCCCGGCGTGTGCGTGCTCCGCCGGAGGCGTCTGGGCGAGGACAATGGCGCCGGGCAGCGAGACGGCCGCCGCCAGCAAGGGAAGAACGGCCCTGAGGTGAAAGCGTCGGTTCATAGTACGGCGAATCCTAACACCAGCGCCGCAGGGCCGGGTCATCGCTCGCGCCGCGAGGGGCGGGCTCGAAGAGGGGGGCTACTTGGGAGCCTGGCCCGCCATCTGCTGGAAGAACTCCTCCTGGCGCTGCATCAGCTCCTGCTCGTTCAAGTCCTCCTTGCGCGTGGCGATGGTCCAGGTAAAGCCGAAGGGGTCGGTGAAGTTGCCGCAGCGGTCGCCCCAGAACTGGTCGTCCATGGGCATTCCGACCTTGCCGCCGGCCTCGACCGCGCGGTTGAAGAGGGCGTCGCAGTCCTCGACGTAGATCCACAGCCCGGCCGGCGAGCCGCCGAGCGCCAGGGGGCCCTTGAAGCCCATCATCGCGTCGTGGAGCATGATCGGCGAGCTCCCGATGCGGAGCTGGGCATGCATGATCTTGCCGTCGGGCCCGGAATGGCTCGACACCTCCTCGGCGCCCAGCGCCTTCTTGTACCAGTCAATCGACTTGCGGGCGTCGTCGAGAGTGAGGACCGGCGTGACCGTCTGGAAACCCTCGGGGATTGGACTCTTGGCTTTTGACATGGTTTGCCTCCTTCCATCTGCGTGGACCCTCAACATACGACTGAATACCGCCCAGGTCAATAGGAGAAAAAGACGGAACCTGTGACGATTTCATGGCATTTCGCAGCGTCCCAAGGGGCAGCAGGAATGCCAGAGAGATTGTAACGCAACGGTTCTGCTGGCAACGCAAGGAGCAAACCGGGAGCCGGATCCGTCCTGGAGATCGGCGTGCCGTGGATTCCGCATGCCGTGCGGCAAACGGAGGACGGCGTTCTCCGAATGCGGCGCGCCATCCGCCAACTGCGGCGCGGCGTCCGCCAAACGCGGCAGCGTTGCCTCCAAACGGCGCAGCGTTGCCTCCCGATGCCTGGCGTTGCCCCCAAACGCGGCTGCGTTGCAGGCAAACGCCGTAGCGTTGCCCGCAAAAGGGGGATGGCGTCCGCCAAACGGCGCGCGAGGCGCGAAAAATGCGCCGCCGCCGCAAGGGGGTCCGGAGTGCAACCGTCAGAGGGGGGCGAGATGCTCTCCGTCTGCGCCACCGCATGGGCTGAACGCGGCGCGGTGGCCGGGGAACGAGGGGCGCCGTCCGCTAGAATGGGGACGTGAGCCCCACTATGGGCAACGACCTGCTCTTTTCCCTGGAGATGGACGGCGACGACCTGTGCGTAGTCGATCGCACGGGGAGGACGCGCGCGGTCACGCCGCCGTGGAAGGTGGACAACCGGTTCTGGCGCGCTCATCACTTCTATGACCGTCTGACCCGGGAGCCGGTCACCATGGACCTGGATCGGGCCGACCTCTTCAGCCGTGCCACGACCCTGGGAAACCTGCTCTTCGAGATCCTCTTCGACGAAGAGGGGAAAGAGCGGCTCCGCCAAGCCATGATCCCCGGCCGGCCCCGGCCGCTGATCACGATCCGCAGCGACGACGATACCCTGCTCGCCCTTCCCTGGGAGCTGCTCTGCCAGGACGGCTCTTTCCTCTTGAAGGAGGCGTGCGTGGACCTCGCCCGCTCGACGGCGGGGGTGGTGGGCCCCGAGGCTCTGCTCCGGGAGCCGGATGGTTTCCTCAAGCTGGTGGTCAATGTCTCGGCGCCGGAGGGCAGCGGGCTCGACTACGAGGGAGAGAGCTACCGCGTCACCAAGGCGCTCACCGAGCAGTGCCGCTTCGTGCCCACGGAGCTTGGGACGGTCGAGGATCTCGTGGAGACGGTGCGCGTGGAATAGCCCACGGCGATCCACTTCTCCG
>JBJMGZ010000470.1:0-2553 GCA_045807605.1 Thermoanaerobaculia bacterium
CCCTTCGGGGCTCGGGATGTTTTGTATGCCCGATACCCCGGGCTCGCGCCCGGGGCTACATGCCGTCGCCCCTTCGGGGCTCAGGCTCAAGTCAACCGCTTCTCTCGTGATCGCTCTCGAAAAAGCCCGCCGACGGCTCTACAGGACGCGGCTCTTCCAGCGGCTCGGCCTCCCTGCGCCGCCCCTGCGCCGTCCCATCTTCCTGCTGGGCACGGTGCGCAGCGGCACGACCTACTTCGCCCGCTGCGTGGGGGACCATCCGCAGGTGATCAACGCCGGCTTCGAGCTGTCGAAGGAGTGGCACGAGCTGACCGGCGTCGAAATCGCCACGCCCGGCCTCTCCTGCGTGCACTGCCCGCCCGCCGGTCCCGAGGCGGTCGCGGGCCGCGAGGCGCAGGTGCGGGAGGGCTTCGCCCGGCTGCACAGCGTCAAGGGCGGGTGGAGCGGCACGCGCCTGTTCAACAAGAGCCCCCACCTCTGGAACAAGCTCCCCCTGGTGCGCGCTCTCTTTCCCGACGCGGTCCTCCTGGTCACCAGCCGCGACCTGCGGAGCACGGTCGCAAGCACCAAGCGGCTGTGGGAGAAGATGGAGAAGGACTGGGGCGTGAAGCACTACCTGCCCGAGGACACGGAGGCCTGCTGGAGCGTCCAGGGGCCTGATCCGGCGCGCCTCTTCCCGGGCGGCGACGCCGCGGTGCTCGCCGAGTACTGGCTGCGGGTCTACGAGGGGATCGAGCGCGAGGCCGGCGGCTTTCAGACCGTTCTTCCGGTGCGCCATCAGGCGTTCGTGGAGGATCCCCTGGGCGTGCTCCGCGAGGTGGAGCGGGCCGCGGGCCTGCGGACCGCGGGCTATCCGCGCCTGGCCGAGATGCAGCGCGACCGCAACCGCCGCTGGCAGGAGATCCTCACGCCCGGGGAGCAGCGCGCCGTGGACCGCTTCCTCGAAGACCACGGCGAGCGGATCTCCCGGCTGCGGCTCGCCGAGACGGAGCTGTGATCCTGTGCACGTCGGCTTCCTCACCACCGAGTACCCGCCGCTCCCCTCCGGCGGCATCGGCACCAGCGTGCGCAACCTGGCGCGCGCCCTGGTGGCCCAGGGGCACCGGGTGACGGTGGTCGGTTGGGGCCGCGAGGCCGACCTGGAGGATGCCGGCGTGCGCGTGCGCTTCCTCGGGGATTCCGGAGTGCCCCGCATGGGATGGCTCCTCAACCGTGCCGCCGCCCGCAAGGAGCTGGTCCGCCTGGTGGAGGAGGAGGGGCTGGACGTGGTGGAGGCGCCGGACTGGTGCGGCCTGTCCGCGGGGATCGACCTCCCCTGCCCGATCGGCATCCGCTGCAACGGCAGCGCGGCCTACTTCGGCCACCTCCTGGGCGAGCCGGTGCGGCCTTCTCTCCTCTTCGCGGAGCGCCTGGCCCTGCAACGGGCGGACGGGCTCGCTGCCGTGAGCCGCTTCACCGCGGAGCGCACGCGCGAGCTGTTCGCGCTGCCGGACCGCTTCGAGATCGTGCCCAACTGCGTGGACGTGTCCCGCTTCGCCCCGGGCCGGCCCGAGGACGTGGAGCCCGGGACGGTGCTCTCCCTGGGCACGCTGGTGCGGAAGAAAGGGGTGCTGGACCTGGGGCCGGCGTTCTCCGAGATCGTCCGGCAGGAGCCCCGCGCCCGCCTCGAGCTGGCCGGCCGCGATGCCCCGGACCGGCGGACCGGCTCGGCTTCGACCTGGAGGCTGCTCGCCGCCTCCCTCTCCCCCGCGGCGCGGGAGCGGACGGAGCTCCTCGCGCCGCTGCCCTACGACGCCGTGCAGGAGCGGGTGCGCCGGGCCGCGGTCTGCGTCTTCCCCTCCTACGCCGAGGCCCAGCCGCTCGCCTGGATGGAGGCCATGGCCTGCGCCCGCCCTCTGGTGGGGTACGACCTCGGCTGGGCCCGCGAGCTGGTCCGGCCGGACGTGGACGGCATCCTGGTGCCGCCCGGCGACGTGCGCGCCCTGGCCGCGGCCGTCCTCTCCCTGCTGGCCGATCCGGAGCGGGCCGCGGCCCTGGGTGCCGCGGCCCGGGCGCGGGTGGAGGCCGAGCTCGACTCCGCGGTCGTGGCCCGCCGGGCTCTGAGCTGGTACGCGAGCCTGGAGGCGCGGTCGTGAAGGGGATGGTCAAGCGCGCGCTCGCCGGCCTCGGCGTGCAGGTGAGCCGCAGCGCGGAGACCCTGGTGATCCCCCGCCCCCGGCCCGGTCCGCCGCGCTCCTCCTG
The DNA here is from genome assembly GCA_045807605.1 of Thermoanaerobaculia bacterium. Taxonomy (GTDB): domain Bacteria; phylum Acidobacteriota; class Thermoanaerobaculia; order Multivoradales; family UBA5704; genus DATMER01. Next base: position 2,242 of record JBJMGZ010000470.1, read on the forward strand.
CCCGGGCATCGACTGGAATGAGGCCGAGGTGGACCGCTTTCTCGCCGGGCCGCTGCGGGAGCACGGACCCGGTTGCGCGCGCCTCCCCGGGTACGATCCGGACAACCCGTTTTTCGGCCTGGCCGACGCGGCCGTGGCCTATGCCTTCCTGCGGGAGCGGCGCCCCTCCCTCGTCGTCGAGGTGGGGAGCGGCAACAGCTCGCGGGTGATCCGGGCCGCGCTCGACCGCAACGGCGAGGGGCGCCTGGTCTGCATCGATCCCGAGCCCCGGACCGGCATCGCAACGGTCTGCCACGAGCACCGGCGCCTGCC
>JBJMGZ010000471.1:0-6792 GCA_045807605.1 Thermoanaerobaculia bacterium
TGTCCGGCGATGACCAGCTTCTGGATCTCGCTGGTCCCTTCGTAGATGCGCAGCGCGCGGACCTCGCGGTACAGGCGCTCGACCGGCGCGCCCGCGACCACGCCGCGCCCGCCCAGGAGCTGCACGGCGTCGTCGATCACGCGCTGCGCCGTCTCGGTCGCGAAGAGCTTGGCCATGGCCGCCTCGCGCGTGACCCGCGGCGCGCCCGCGTCCCGCGTCCAGGCGGCGCGGTAGACGAGGAGCGCGCTCGCATCGACCCCGACCGCCATGTCCGCGATCCGCGCCTGGGTGAGCTGCAGGTCGGCGAGCGGCTTGCCGAAAACCTTTCTCTTGCGGGCGTGGCTCACCGCCTCGTCGAGAGCCCGGCGGGCGAAGCCGAGCGCCGCCGCGCCGACGGTGGAGCGGAACACGTCGAGCGTGCCGAGCGCGACACGCAGGCCGCGGCCGGGCTCGCCCAGCAGGGCGGAGGCGGGCACGCGGCAGCGCTCGAATCGGATCGTGCCCAGCGGATGCGGCGCCAGGAGATCGAGCCGCGCGGTCACGATGAGGCCGGGATTGGTCGCTTCCACCACGAACGCTCCGAAACCTTTTTCGCCGAGCTCGGGCATGCGGCAGAAGACCACGTAGACGTCCGCGAGACCCGCGTTGGAGATCCAGGTCTTCTCGCCTTCGATCAGATATCCCGCGCCGTCGCGGTGGGCGGTCGTGGTCATGGCGCCGACGTCCGAGCCGGCCTCGGTCTCGGAGAGCGCGAAGGCGGGGATCACGTCGCCGGCAGCGACCCCCGGCAGCCAGCGCTGGCGCTGCTCTTCCGTACCAAAGAGGGAGACCGGGCCGCTGCCCAGACCCTGGAGAGCGAACGCGAAGTCGGCGAGGCCGGAGGTGCGGGCCAGGGTCTCGCGGATCAGACAGAGGGAGCGGACGTCCAGGCGCTCGGAGGCGCCGCCCCAGGGCGCGGGCACGGCGTAGCGCAGCCATCCTCCCGCGCCGAGGCGGCGCACGAGCTCGCGGCAGGTGCCGTCGAGGCTCTCGAGGTCCCGCGGCTCGTCCTCGGTATAGGCGGCGACCTCGCGCTCGGTCCACTCCGACAGCTCCCGCGCGAGCGCGCGGTGCAGCTCTTCGAAGAACGGCCAGGCGAGAAAGGACGTGTCTGCCATCAGTCACCCTGGAAGACGGGCTTCTCCTTGGCCACGAACGCCCGGTAGGCGCGGGCGAAGTCCTCGGTCTGCATGCAGATCGCCTGGGCCTGGGCCTCGGCTTCGATGGCCTCGTCCACGCCCATGGACCATTCCTGGTGAAGCGCCTTCTTGGTGATCGAATGGGCGAACGCGGGTCCGTTGGCGATCGAGGCGGCGAGGGCCTGCGCTTCGGCGAGCAGCCGGTCAGGCTCGACGAGCCGGTTGTAGAACCCCCAGCGCTCGGCCTCGGGGCCTTCCAGGAAGCGGCCGGTATAGAGCAGCTCGCTCGCTCGGCCCTGGCCGACGATGCGGGGCAGCAGGGCGCAGGCGCCCATGTCCGCTCCGGACAGGCCGACCTTGACGAAGAGGAAGGCGACGCGGCTCCGCGCCGTGCCGAGGCGCAGGTCCGAGGCCATGGCGAGGATGGCGCCGGCGCCCACGCACATGCCGTCGACGGCCGCGATGACCGGCTGCGGGCAGGCGCGGATGGTGCGCACCAGCTCGCCGGTCAGGCGGGTGAAGGCGAGGAGCTTGTCCATGCGCTTCTCCTCGCGCCACTGCACCAGCGGCCCGATGATGTCGTGGACGTCGCCCCCCGAGCAGAAGTTCTCGCCCGCGCCGGTGATCAGCCCCGCCCGTACCTCGTTCTCCCGGCGGAGGCGGTCGAACGTGTCGGACAGCTCGCGGTAGGACTCGAACGTGAGCGGGTTCTTGCGCTCCGGCCGGGAGAGCGTGACGGTCGCCACCCGGTCCGCGACGCTCCAGGCGAAGCTCGTGGGGCGGATGTCTTCGACGGGGATTTTGTGCTCCAAGCGCTCCTCCTCCCTCTATACCGTGCTCGTTCCCAGCATCTCCTGTGCCTGCTGCTTCGCCCGCGCCAGGTTGCGCTCGAGCTGCTTCGCGCCCGAGAGGTATTGCACGGGCCAGAGGTCGTCCCCCAGCCCGAATTCGGCCGCGGCGCGCAGCGTCCATTGCGGATCGGCCAGGTGCGGACGCGCCAGGGCGCAGAGGTCGGCGCGGCCCGCGGCGAGGATCGAGTTCACCTGGTCGGGCTCGGTGATGTTGCCCACCGCGATCGTCGGGATGCCGGTCTCGTTGCGGATGCGGTCCGAGAACGGCGTCTGGAACATCCGCCCGTAGACGGGCTTGGCCAGGATCGAGGTCTGCCCCGCCGAGATGTGGAGGATGTCCGCGCCGGCCGCGTGGAAGGCGCGGGCGACCTCCACGGCGTCGGGGCCGTCGATGCCGCCCTCGACCCAGTCGGTCGCCGAGATGCGCACGGACATGGGCCGGTCCTCGGGCCAGACCGCGCGCAGGGCGGCGAACACCTCCAGCGGATAGCGCAGGCGGTTTTCGAGCGAGCCGCCGTACTCGTCGGTCCGCCGGTTCGTGAGCGGCGTGATGAAGCTCGACAGGAGATAGCCGTGGGCGCAGTGCAGCTCGACCATGTCGAAGCCCGCTTCGATCGCCATGCGGGTGGCGCGCACGAACTGCTCGCGGACGAGGTCCATGTCCGCCCGGGTCATCTCCCGCGGCACGGAGTTCTTCGGGCTCCACGGGATGGGCGAGGGACCGATCACGTCCCAGCCGTCCGTCTCCAGCGGCTCGTCCATGCCCTCCCACATCCGTTTCGTGGAGCCCTTGGGTCCCGAATGGCCGAGCTGGAGGCAGATCTTCGCACCGCTCCAGGTGTGGACGAAGTCCGTGACCCGGCGGAAGGCGTCGGAGTGCTCGGGCTTGTACATGCCGGTGCAGCCCAGGCTGATGCGCGCCTCGGGGGAGACGCAGGTCATCTCCGTGACGACCAAGCCGGCCCCGCCGAGCGCGCGGGCGCCGAGATGGACCAGGTGGAAGTCGTTGGGCGTGCCGTCCACGGCGCTGTACATGTCCATGGGCGCGACCACGACGCGGTTGCGCAGCGTCATCCCGCGCAGGGTGAACGGCGTGAACATGGGCGGGATCGGCTTCACAGGTTCTTCCATCCGGCTCGCAAACCACCGTTCCACGCCTTCGAGGTAGGCGCTGTCGCGCAGGCGCAGGTTCTCATGGCTGACGCGCTGGCTGCGGGTGAGCAGGCTGTACGCGAACTGCGGCGGATCGAGCCGGGTGTAGCGCCGGACGTTCTCGAACCACTCCATGGAGTTCCGCGCCGCGTTCTGAAGCCGGAGCGCGTCGGTCATGCGCTCGTCCTGGAAGCCGGCGAGAGCTTTTTCGAGGCACGGCTCCGTGTGCAGCCAGCGCGAGAGCGCGATCGAGTCCTCCATGGCGAGCTTGGTGCCCGAGCCGATGGAGAAGTGGGCGGTATGGGCCGCGTCGCCGATGAGGACTACGTTGGCGTCGTACCACTTCTGGCAGCGCACGCGGTTGAAATTGATCCACGGCTGCGCGCGCAGGTGCGGCGGGATGTTTTCGAGCAGCGGATGGCCGCCGAGCCAGGGCGCGAACATCTCCTGGCACGCGGCCACGGTCTCCTCCGTGTTCATGCGGTAGAAGCCGGCGTTCTGCCAGGAGAGCGGATCGCACTCCACGATGAACGTGGAGAGCCCCTCCTCGAAGCGGTACGCGTGGGCCTGGAACACGCCGTGCGCGTTTTCGACGATCACGAACGTGAAGGCCTCGAAGGGAAAGGTGGTGCCGAGCCAGATGAACTTCGCGGGGCGGACGTCCAGGTCGGGCTGGAACACGTCGGCATGGCGCCGCCGCACCGCGCTGTTGACGCCGTCCGCGCCGACGATCAGGTCGGCCTCGCAACCGCTGTCGTCCTGGAACTCGGTCTGGAAGCGCAGCTCGGCGCCGAGCTCGATGGCGCGGCGCTGGAGGATGCCGAGGAGCGTGCGCCGGGCGATGCCGGCGAAGCCATGGCCGCCGGAGGTGATCGTCGTCCCTTTGTAGTGGATGTCGATGTCGTCCCACCGGGCGAAGCGGGAGGTGATGGCCGCATGGGTTTCGGGGTCGGCGGCCTGGAGGTTGCCGAGCGTCTGCTCGGAGAAGACCACGCCCCAGCCGAACGTGTCGTCGGGCCGGTTGCGTTCGAGCATGGTGATCCGGTGCGACGGGTCGGCCTTCTTCATCAGGAGGGCGAGGTAGAGACCGGCCGGGCCTCCGCCGAGGATCGCGACGTTCACGGCGCGGAGTCTAGCAAACGCCTCCGCCGGATGAGCGCTTTCGCGCTCATCCGGAGATACGGGGCGCGAAGAACAGGGTCGAGGGGTCTACCCAATGGGTAGGCGGGCAGCGGATCGAAACCGTTCCTGTGTCCTCGCCGTAGTCTCTCCTGGAGCCGCCTATTCGCGTAAAGTAAAAGGTCGAAGAGTCGTCCCATGCTATACTCTGAAGAGAAAACGTGGAATATTAGGCTATGCAAGACCTATACTTAGCCTTCCGACTGATGCGGAAGTACCCCGGCTTCACGGCCATCGTCATCCTTACGCTCGCTCTCGGCATCGGGTCGAACGCGACGGTCTACAGCGCCGCTCGTGTGTTCATGCTGGAGTCTTTGCCGGGCCTGCGCGAACCCGATCGGCTGATGCGTCTCGTCGAGATCCCGCCTCAGCGTGGCGAGGAGTCCGGCGGCGTGTCGCCGGGGAACCTCTTCGAATGGCGGCGGAAGGCATCCGCCTTCGAGGGCATCGGCGCCTGCGACGAGACGCTGCTGAACGTGACGAGCGAAGAGGAGCCGGAACGCATCGTCGCTCTGCGGGGGACGGCGAACTACTTCCAGCTCCTCGGCTTTACGCCCATTCTCGGTCGCGGGTTCCTGCCCGACGAGGACCAGCCGGGTCGAGATGCCGTCGTGGTCCTCAGCCATGGGTTCTGGCAGCGCCGTTATGCCGGTGACCCCAAGATCGTCGGGCGCACCATCTCGCTCGATGGCCGGAGCGTCACGGTCATCGGAGTCATGCCGCCCCACATCAGCTTCCCTGAGGTCGGTCAGGTCTGGGTGCCGCTGGTGCTCGGGCCGTCGAGCGCCACCGACTTCGCGGACCGCTCTCTCATCGCCTTCGGCCGCTTGAAGCCGGGCGTCTCCGTCAACGACGCCCAGGCGCAGCTCTCCGCGGTCGCCGCCGACGTGGCGAGCGCTTACCCGCACACCAACGCGGGCTGGGGAATCCAGGTCTGGCCGCTCGAGGCGTATCACGTGCGCGACCGGCGTCCTTTCATCCTCCTCCTCGTCGCGGCAGCAGCGTTCGTGCTGCTCATCGTGTGTGCCAACGTGGCGAGCCTCCTGCTCGCCCGCGGCAGCGCGCGGCAGCGCGAGTTCTGCCTGCGCCAGGCGCTCGGCGCGAACCGATCGCGAGTCTTCCGTCAGTGCCTCACCGAGAGCGTCCTTCTCGGGCTCTTCGGAGGTGCGCTCGGCATCCTCGTCGCGTACGGCGAGCTGGCGCTGATCCGCGGCGCCGTCCCGGGCGAGATCACGCAATTCCTGCCGGCCTGGCACTACCTCACGGTCGACAATCAGGTCCTCGCCTATACGGCGGCGGTAGCGCTCCTGGTCGGCCTCGTCTTCGGCGCCGGGCCGGCGCTCAGCGCCTCGCGTGTCGCCCTGCAGGGGTCGCTCAAGGAAGGCGGGTGGGGCAGCTCGATCGGCGGACGCGGCGGTCGGCTGCGGCGGCTGCTCGTCATTTCCGAGACGTCGCTTGCCCTGATCCTGCTCGCCAGCACCGGGCTCATGGTCCAGAGCTTCGCCAGCGTCCTCAAGACGGACCTCGGATTTCGCACCGATCACCTGCTGACCATGGACGTGACCCTCCCCGCGAGCCGCTATCCCGACACCCAGGCCACGTCCGCCTTCTACACCGAGCTTGCCAGGAGGGTGGAAGCGCTGCCTGGAGTGCGGGCCGTTTCGTTCATCACCGGGCTGCCGCTCTCGCCCTGGGACGAGGTCAAGGAGGTGGAGGTCGCAGACCGGCCGGTCAATGCATCCGAAAAGCCTTCGGTGGGATATCGGGTGATCTCCGACAACTATTTTGCCACCCTGGAAATCCCGCTGTTGCGCGGCAGGGCCTTCGACGGCCGGGATCATGATCAACCCCAGAACCCGGTGGTAGGAGTGGCCATCGTCAACGAAGCGATGGCCAAGATGCTCTGGCCGGGCGCCGATCCACTCGGTCAACGCATCCGCATCGCCGGCGAGCCGGGGGCGAGGGAGAGAGAAGTCGTAGGCCTGGCGCGCGACATCCGCAACCGCAACCTGATCAACAAACCCCCGCGGCCCGAGGTCTACGTGCCGCTGCACCAGACCTTTGCTCCCATCATGGCCCTCGCCATCCGCACCGCCGACGACCCCGCTGCGCACACCGGCGACGTCCAGCGCCAGATCGGCGCGATCGACCCGACTCTGGCCGGTGGCAACGTGCAGGTGTTCGACCGCATTCTGGTGAGAGTCATGGCCGCCTTCCGCATCACGACGGGCATGCTCATGGTTTTCGCTCTGCTCGCCCTGGTCCTCGCCGGGCTCGGCATCTTCGGCGTGATCTCCTTCGCCACCGCGCGCCGCACGCAGGAGATCGGGATACGCATGGCGCTGGGAGCCCAGCGAAACGACGTGCTGGGCCTCATCATCCGGCAGGGGATGTGGCTGGCTCTGATCGGGCTCGGGATCGGGTTGGCCGGC
>JBJMGZ010000472.1:0-2897 GCA_045807605.1 Thermoanaerobaculia bacterium
CGAAGTTGGCCGCGGTGAGGTCGATCGAAGACTTTCAGAGCTGGGCCCTGGCCGAGCGCTGCTGCGACGAATCCGAACGGCAGGCATCGCGGAATCTCCAGCGCGCCTCCACCTGGGCGCGGCTGGCGCTGGAGATCGCCAGGCTGATGCCCGGCCCGAAGGGCTGGCGCCGCCGCGTCCGGGCCTACGCCCTGGCGCACTGGGCGAACATCCTGCGGGTGAAGGGTGAGCTGAACGCCGCGGACGTGGCCATCGGGAAGGCGAAGCAGCTCTGGCATTCCGGCTGCGATCCCGACGGCCTGCTCGATCCCGGCAGGCTGCTCGACCTGGAAGGGTCCCTCCGCCGGGCCCAGCGGCGATTCGCGGAGGCCCTGGATTGCTTCGACCGGTCCATCCCCGTGAGCCGGTTCCCGGAGCGTGCCCTGATGATGAAGGGCTTCACGTTCGAGGTCATGGGCGATTACGAGAGCGGCATCGCGGCCCTGCTCGAGGCACGGCCCCATGTGGAGCGCCGGGGTGATCCGCGGCTCGGGAACATGCTGCGGCTCAATCTCGCGAGCAACCTCGTCCATGCCGCCCGTCATGGCGAAGCCGCGGAGCTGGTCGAGGAGGTGCGTCGAAACCCGGAGGGTCTGGGGAAGATCGACGTCGCGAGAATCCCGTGGCTCGAAGGTCGCATCCAGGCCGGCCTGGGCAACCGCGAGGAGGCCCTCCGCCTGCTGGCCCGGGCGCGGGAGAGCTTCGAAGCCGAGGAGATGTTCTACGACGTGATCCTGGCCCTGCTCGAAGAGGCCGGGCTCCTCCTGGCCGAGGGCCGGACGGCGGAAGTCAAGGCGCTCACCCCGGCGCTGGCGAAGGTGTTCGAGTCCAAGGGGGTGCACCGCGAGGCCCTGGCCGCCTTGCAGATCTTCCGGGAGGCGGTCGAGCAGGAAGCCGCCACGGCCGAGCTGGCCCGGCGCATCCTGCGCTTCCTCTTCCGGGCACGGTTCGACGAGGGAATGCAGTTCACATAGCGACACGGGCTGCCGGGCTGCACGGGGTTGCGAGCAGAGACCCAGGAAACCAGCTTTCTGGCATAATGGCTCCATGAAGACGACGTTGGACCTGCCTGATGAGCTGGTGCGCGCGGTCAAGATGCGCGCGGTCAAGGAGAACAAGAAGCTCAAGGACACGGTCGCCGATCTCCTGAGGCGCGGTCTCTCCCAGCAGCACGGCCCGAAACCGATCGTGCGCAGACGCCTCAAGCTGCCGCTCGTCGAGTGCGCCCACGAAGCCCGGCCGGGCGATGAGATGATCCCGGAACGGGTTGCCGAGGTGTTGCTTGACGAAGAGGCCGGATCGCACCGTGATTCTTTGCGATAGCAACGTCTGGCTGGCCCTGGCGCTTTCCAAGCACGTCCATCACTCCGCCGCACGAGAGTGGTTTGAAACGATCGAGGAGCCGGAGTCGGTCCTCTGGTGCCGAGCGACACAGCAGGCATTTCTTCGGTTGCTCACGAATGCCTCGGTGCTGCGCCCCTACGGGAACCCGCCGCTGACGAATCGCGAGGCCTGGTCCGCCTATGAGGCGCTCCTCACCGACGATCGGATCACCTTCCGGGAAGAGCCGACAGGCCTGGAGCCATTATGGAAGGAGCTCGCCGTCCGCGCAACGGCCTCACCCAAGCTCTGGATGGATGCCTATCTCGCCGCCTTCGCTCTGGCAGGCCGCTTTCGGATGGTGACGACGGACGCGGCCTTTGCCCAATTCCGAGGGTTGGACCTCCTGGTCCTCGGGCAACACCCGGCTTGATCGATCTGAACCGCCCCATGGCCAGGGGCTCCGCGGAAGCGTCCGCAGCGGCCCAATCATCGCCAAGGATAAGTGCCTGGGACCGGAGCCGACTGCGGCTCCAGCGGACCCAGCGTGAGACCTGGCTGAGGAGGAGCGAGGGCGCCGGGGCCGCCCTCGACCCCCTGGCGAGGAGGCTGCGACCAGCGAGGTTTTTCGGAGGCCCTCTCCTGTTTCAAGGAGGCCATCCCCGTGAGCCGGTTCCCGGGACGCGTCCTGGGTGGTGACGTGGATCGTGGCTAGACGCGAAGGCATCATTCCATACCTTCGCCGCTTCGCTCGTTGAGCAGGGATAGATGACTCAAAGTCCGTCCAGGTTCCCCAACACCACCTGGTCCTTGGCGCCTCCGAGGCTCAGCATGCCCTCTGCTACGCCACCGTCATGGGCGGTGTCGCAGAGGAGCTTGCCCTTGCGGAACACGCAGGGATCATCCCGGCCGTCGCCGTCGAAGTCTCCCAGGAGGGGCTGGTCGCCCCTGCGGCCGAACGGCAGGAGGAGCTCGGCCTTGCCGCCGTTGTGCGCCGTGTCGCAGCGGAACAGGCCGCCTGCGAAGGCGCAGGCATCCGCCCGGCCGTCGCCGTCCACGTCGCCGAGGAGCGGCGTCTCGCCCTTCTGTCCGAACACGATCCGCACCTCCGCGGCGCCGCCGTCGTGCCTGGTGTCGCAGTGGAAGGCGCCCGCTCCGAAGAGGCAGGGATCGGCCCGGCCGTCGCCGTCCACGTCGCCGGCGAGCGGCACCGCGGCGCCCGGCACCGTGAAAGCGATCAGGACCTCGGCCGCACCGCCTTCGTGGTCGGCGTCGCAGCGGAAGACCCCTTCGGAGTAGAGGCAGGGATCCTCGCGGCCGTCGCCGTCCACGTCGCCGAGGAAGGGCAGGCCCGAGCCGGGGCCGCCGAACCCGTGCTGCACCTCGAGCTCGCCGCCCGTGCGGCCGGTGTCGCACGAGAGCTTGCCGGTTGTAACCACGCACGGCTCGTCGGCTGGAGAGGCGGAGAAACGGCGGGCAAAGGTGTCATGGCCGTTCTCGTTCACCGGCGGCACTTGACCGTTGCTGCTCCAGGCCAC
>JBJMGZ010000473.1:0-10228 GCA_045807605.1 Thermoanaerobaculia bacterium
CGGTCACGGGAGTGAAGAGGCTCGGCGGAGCGGGCGAGCGCCTGGCCCGGGAGCTGGAGGCGCTGACCCGCTGCGACGTGCGGGTCACGGTGCTCGGCCATCTTCAGCGCGGCGGCAGCCCCGTGGCGTTCGACCGCATCCTCGCCACCCGCTTCGGAGAGGCCGCCGTCCACGCAGCCATGCAGAAGCGCTTCAACCGGATGATCCGCCTCGCCGCCGGCTCCATCGAGGACGTCGACATGGACGAGGCGGTGCGGGAGATCAAGCTGGTCGACCCCGAAGGCCCGCTCCTCAAGAGCGCCCGGGCGCTGGGGATCGCGTTCGGGGATGAGTAGGGGCGGCCCTTGTGGCCGGCCTCTTTCCCTAGGCCGCCCTCTTCGCGAGACCCGGGCAGAGGGCGCCCACAAGGGGCGCTCCTACGACATCTCGTCGTAGTCGTCCGGCAGCGCGAACTGTTCGGGGTCGTCGTTGCCGCAGGCTTCGCACAGGGCTTCCTTGAGCTCCCCGTCATGCCACTCGAAGACGTAGCAGGGGGTCTCGCAGTCGAGACAGATCAGGTACTCGGGGCTGGACATGCCAGGGATTTTAAGCGGTTTCGGGGCGCAGGGCGACCGGTTGCGCCGAGGTGGCGCGCCGGAAGCGCTGGATGGCCTCGATCATGCGGTCCGGGCACTCGATGTGGACGGCGTGGCCGCAGCCGGGGATGACCTCCAGGTGGACGTTGGGCAGGGCCGCGGCCATGGCGCGGGCCACCTCCACCGTGAAAAGACCGTCCCGCTCGCCCCAGATCAGGGCCGTGGGCACCCGCAGGCGGGCCAGCTCCTCGTCGTGGAAGGTGTCGATCTCCTCCAGGTCGTCCAGGATCTCGGTCACGGAGGGCGACATGTAGGTCTCGAGGAAGCCCTTGCGGGAGACCCGGAGGATCCAGGGGACCTCGCCGAAGAGAGCCTCGTAGAGGCGGTCGATGCCCGCCAGGTCGCGCACGCGCACCAGCTCCCGGATCCTGTCCCAGTCCTGCTCGCGGTAGCCGCCGGCATCGATCAGGACCAGGCGCGAGACGAGGTCGGGACGGCGCAGGGCGAGGCGGACCGCGGTCCAGCCGCCGAGGCTGATGCCGGCCAGGGTGACGGGCCGGCCGCCGAGCTCCTTCTCGATCAGGCGGGCGACGGTCCAGGCGCCGCGCATCACGCTCAGGCCGGCCCGCGGCGCCCGGGTGCCGCCCAGGGCGGACAGCTCCGGCACGATCACCCGGCAGCCCCGGCCCAGGGCGCGCATCACCGGCGCCCAGGTGGCGGCCACCGCGCCGAGGCCGTGCAGCAGCACCCAGGGCTCGCCCTCGGCCGGTCCCAGGCTGTAGTAGACGAGGGACACCGGGCCGTCCTCCAGCACCCTCCGGCGGGCGCCGGTCAGGCGCAGGAATGCGCGGGTCGCGAGAGCGTAGAGCTTCAGCATGGCCATCAGGATACCAGCAGGAAGCGTGCCCGGCATGCCCGGCTGGTTGACCGATCCCGCCGCTTGTGGTACTTTCCGCCGTCCACGCGTCCGGTGGGACGACTCTGGGAGCAATCTCTATGTACGCAGTGATCGAAACCGGTGGCAAGCAATACCGCGTCGAGCCCGGCGACGTGATCGACGTCGAGCGCCTCTCCGGCGCGGACAACAACGAAGTCCGGTTCGACCGGGTGCTGATGGTGACCGGCGACAACGGCGCGCAGTTCGGCAATCCCGTGCTCGCGGGCGCCCTGGTCAAGGCCTCGCTGGTCGGCGAGGTGCGGGGACCCAAGATCCGGGTCTTCAAGAAGAAGAAGCGCACGACGTACCGCAAGAGCCGCGGCCACCGTCAGGACCTTCTCCGGGTCCGTATCGAGGGCATCGAGCTGCCGTAAGGCGGCCTTCAAGGAGTCAGACAAAGCCATGGCACACAAAAAGGGACAGGGCTCCAGCCGCAACGGCCGCGACTCGAACGCGCAGCACCTGGGCGTCAAGGCCTTCGGCGGCCAGAACGTCACGGGCGGCACGATCATCGTGCGCCAGCGCGGCACCGTCTTCCTCCCCGGCCAGAACGTCGGCCGCGGCAAGGACGACACCCTCTTCGCCAAGCTCGACGGCGTGGTGAAGTTCCAGGACCGGGGAAGGCGCGGGAAGTTCGTGCACATCCTGCCGGCCCAGGCCGAACCCGCTCCGTCCGAAGAGACCGCCGCTTCGTAACCTTCCGCGACGGGGGAGCCGGGCCCTCCCGGCTCCCCACGGATCTTTTCATCCTGTGATCTTCATCGACGAAGCCAGCATCCACGTCCGCGGAGGCCGTGGCGGGAACGGCTGCGTGGCCTTCCGGCGCGAGAAGTACGTGCCGCGGGGCGGCCCGTCCGGCGGCGACGGCGGCGACGGGGGAGCGGTCCATCTGCTCGGCGACGCGCGCAAGAACACGCTCTACCACCTGCGCTTCCAGTCGCTCTACGCGGCTGACCGCGGCCGTCACGGCGAGGGCTCGAACCGGAGCGGCAAGAGCGCCGGCGACCTCGACATCGTCGTGCCCCTGGGCACCGTGGCCTGGGACGACGACAGCGGCGAGCTCCTGGGCGAAGTGGTGGCCGACGGCGAGCGCCTCCGCGTCTGCTCGGGCGGCCGGGGAGGCAAGGGCAACGCCCGCTTCGCCACGGCCACGAACCAGGCTCCGCGCCACGCCGAGCCCGGGACCGACGGCGAGGAGCGGCGCCTGCGCCTGGAGCTCAAGCTCCTGGCGGACGTCGGCGTCGTCGGCCTGCCGAACGCCGGCAAGTCGACCCTGATCAGCGTCATGTCGGCGGCGAAGCCGAAGATCGCGGACTATCCCTTCACCACGCTGGTGCCGCAGCTCGGCGTGGTGGCGGAAGGCCCGCTCGAAGAGCCCTTCGTCATCGCCGACCTGCCCGGGCTCATCGCGGGCGCGGCCGAGGGGGCCGGCCTGGGCATCCAGTTCCTGCGCCACATCGAGCGCTGCCGGGTGCTGCTCCACCTCGTGGACCTCTCGGGTTCGGAGTCGAGTCCCGAGGGAGATGCGGCGGCCGATCTCGCCACCGTGGAGCGCGAGCTGGCCGCCTTCAAGGAGGAGCTGATGGAGCGCCCGCGGCTGATCGTGGGCAGCAAGCTCGACTCGGCTCTCCCCGAGCGGCGGGAGGAGCTGCGCCGCGCCGCGGCCGAGCGCGGCCTGTTCCACATGGAGATCAGCTCCGCGACCCACGAGGGGATCGAGGCCCTGATCGCGGAGCTCTCGCGGCGCCTGCGCCAGTCCGGCGAGCCATGAAGCTCGGTCTCTTCGGCGGCAGCTTCGATCCGATCCACCGCGGGCACATCGAGCCGGTGCAGGCGGCCCGCGCGGCGCTCGGCCTCGAGCGGGTGATCTACCTGCCGACGGCGGTGCCGCCGCACAAGCCGGGGAGGGTCCTGGCGCCGGCCCACTCCCGCTACGCCATGGTGGAGATGGCCCTGCTCGGCGAGGAGGGGCTCTACGCCTCCACCCTCGAGCTGACCCTGGCGCGTCCCGCCTACACGATCGAGACCCTGGAGCACTTCCGGGAGGCGATGCCGGGCGTCGACCTCCACCTGCTGATCGGCGGCGACTCCTATGCCGACCTGGACCATTGGGTGCGCTGGCGCGAGATCGTGGAGGCGGCGCGCCTGGTCGTCCTGACGCGGCCGGGCTGGACCCTGGAGGAGGCCTCGCTGTCACCCGGGCTGGCCGATCTGGCGCGGAGCGGCCGGGTGATCTTCCTGGGCCAGCCGCCGGTCGATGTTTCGTCCACCCGCCTGCGGGAAATGTTCGCCCGCGGAGAGCAGCCGCCGCCGGGAACCGTGCCCGAGTCGGTGGTACGATACGTGCAAAAGTACGGCCTATACAGATGAGACCCGAACCCACCGAACCCAACCAGATCGTCGTCAGCATCGTCGACACCCCAACCCGAGTTCGCGAGGCCGTGGCCGCCGCGGAAGACCGCAAGGCGGTCGATCTGCGGGTGCTCCACCTGGAGAAGGTCAGCGACTTCACCGACTTCTTCCTGATCTGCAGCGGCACCAGCGAGCGCCAGGTGCAGGCGATCGCGGACGCGGTGCAGGAGCGGATGCGGGAGGAGCAGGTGCGCCCGCTCCACGTCGAGGGCTACAGCCGCGGCCAGTGGGTGCTCCTCGACTACGGCGACTTCGTGGTGCACATCTTCCAGGAGGAGCCCCGGCGCTTCTACTCCCTGGAGCGCCTCTGGGGCGACGCTCCCGACGTGACCCGCGACTTCCGTCCGTAATATCTTGTGGCATCAGCTCCGCTCTCCCTCTCCAGGCTGGCCCGGGACTTCCCCGTCCTGTCGGAGAGCCTGAAGGGAGCGGAGCGCGCCGCGGCCACCGACGCGCCGGTCCTCATCCTGGGTGAGCCCGGGACCGGCCGCTCCACCCTGGCCCGCGCCATCCACGGCGCCAGCCCCCGCGCCGCCGGTCCCCTGGTCGAGGTGGACGTGGGCGCGGTCCCCAGCACCCTCTTCGAGAGCGAGCTCTTCGGCTACCGGGCGGGCGCCTTCACCGGCGCCGGCCCGTCGAACGAGGGCCGGGCCGGCCGCGCCGAGGGCGGGACGCGCGGTCTCGACCACGTGGAGGAGCTGCCGCTCGCGACCCAGCCCAAGCTGCTCCGCCTGGTCGCGGAGCGCCGGTACGCGCCGCTCGGCGACGCGGAGCGGACCGCGGACCTGCGCTTCCTGGCGATCGGCTCCGAGGACCTGCCGGTGCGGGTCGCCCGCGAAACCTTCCGACCCGATCTCTTCTACCGGCTGGAGGTGCTCGCCTTCCTCCTGCCTCCCCTGCGGGAGCGGCGGCGGGACCTGCCCGCCATCCTCGACCATCTCCTCTCGGACCTCGCGGTCCGCTTCGGCCGGCCGGACCTCGAGCTCGCGCCGGACGCCCGCGCCTGGATGCTCGATCATCCCTGGCCGGGCAACCTCCGGCAGCTCCGCAACGTGCTGGAGCGCGGGCTGATCCTCTCCGGCGACGGGCGGATCGACCCGCCGCCGCCCGAGGGGAGCCCCGAGAACCGGCCGCGTCCGCTCCTGGAGGTGGAGAAGGAGATGATCCGCAACGCCCTGGCCTACACCCGCGGCCACCAGGGCAGGGCGGCCGGGCTCCTGGGCATCAGCCGCAAGGCGCTGTGGGAGAAGCGAAAGAGGTACGGGATCCCATGAAGGCCCTCGTCCTGATCGCTCTCCTGCTGGCGCCCGCCCCGGCGGATACCGACAGCGCCCGCCTGAAGCGGTTCTTCGAGGAGCACTGGGAGACCAGCCTGCGCGAGGGTCCGGAATTCGCCACCTATATCGGCCATCCGAACGGCCGCTGGTCCGACCTCTCGCCCGAGGCCGCCGCCCGTGCGTACGAGACCGCCCGCCGGGAGCTGGCAGCCCTCTCCGCCATCGACCGCTCGCGCCTGACGCCGGACGAGCAGGTCGACTACGACCTCTTCCGCCGGAGCCTGGAGATGCAGATCGAAGGGCGGCGCTTCCATGGGTCGTACCTGCAGATCGATCAGATGGGCGGCATCGACCTGGAGCTGGTGCAGCTCCTGGACTACACGGCCGGGAACCCTGAGCTCATGCTCGCGCGCCTGCGCGGCTTCCCCAGGGCGGTGGATCAGACCCTCGCGCTGCTCGCCCAGGGATTGGAAGCCGGGATCACGCCGCCCCGGGTGACCCTGCGCGACGTGCCCGAGCGGGTCGGGAGCCTGCTCGGAGACGAAAGTCCCGTCCTGGCGGCGTTCCGCACGGCGCCCGAGCCGCTCCGGGCCGAGGCCGACCGGGTCTTCCACGAGCAGGTGGAGCCGGCCCTCCGCAAGCTCCGCGATTATCTTTCTGAAACCTACATTCCGCGGGCGCGGGAGTCGATCGCCATGAGCGCCCTGCCGGACGGCGAGGCCTGGTATGCCTTCAAGCTGCGGACCTCCACGACCACCGACCTGACGCCTGAGCAGATCCACCAGCTCGGTCTCTCGGAAGTCCGGCGCATCCGCGGCGAGATGGACGCGCTGATCGCCTCGACCGGCTTCCGTGGGAGCTTCGCGGAGTTCTCCGAATTCCTGCGCACCGACCCGCGCTTCTACTACGACCGGCCCGAGGACCTGGTCGCGGGCTACCGCGACATCGCGAAGCGGATCGATCCCGGTCTGATCAAGCTCTTCGGCCGTCTGCCGCGGCTCCCCTATGGCGTCAAGGCCCTGGAGGGCGACGGCGCGAAGTCGGCGCCCGCGGGCTACTACAACAATGGCTCGTTCGCCGGCGGCCAGCCGGGCTGGTTCCTGGTGAACACCTGGGACCTCAAGTCGCGCCCCAAGTGGCAGATGGAGGCGCTCACCCTGCACGAGTCCGTGCCGGGCCACCACCTCCAGTACTCGATCGCCCAGGAGTTGGAGGACCTGCCCGAGTGGCGCAAGTGGGACCTCTATCCCGCTTTCGCCGAGGGCTGGGCGCTCTACGCCGAGGGCCTGGGGAGCGAGCTCGGCCTCTACCAGGACCCCTACTCGAATTTCGGCCGGCTCAGCAACGAGATCTGGCGCGCCCTGCGCCTGGTGGTCGACACCGGCCTGCACTCGAAGGGCTGGACGCGCCAGCAGGCGATCGACTATTACATGGCCAACAGCGCCCGGAGCGCGCACGAGATCGGGAACGAGGTGGACCGCATCATCGCCCATCCCGGGAGCGTGCCGGTCTACAAGATCGGCGAGCTGAAGATCCGCGAGCTGCGGGCGTACGCGGAGAAGGAGCTGGGCCCGAGGTTCGACATCCGCGCCTTCCACGACCGCGTCCTGGGGCACGGCCAGCTGCCGCTCGACCTGCTGGAGAAGAGCATCAAGGACTGGGTCAGAACACAGAAGAAATGACCCGGATGGTTGGCACCTCCGGCCTCTCCCCCTCCTCCTCCAGCCACTCCTGCCACCTTCCGACCGCTTCCAGCAGCGCCGCCACGTCCAGGCCGCACGCGACCGGAGCGCAGGGCTCCAGGTGGGAGCGGGCCTTGGCGAGCGTGTTGCGCGGGCCGATCCTCCTCTTCAGATCGAGGATCTGGTGCAGCGCGGCGGCGACCTGGACGAGCCCCTGGAACAGCTCCCGCGGCTCCGGGCTCGTCGAGCGCCAGATCTCCTCCCAGGCCTCGTGGGCGAGAAAGAAATCGCCCCGCCCCCCCCGATTGAAGAGGTCGATCCCCTCCTGGAACAGGCGGCGGCGCTCCGCGGGGGAGAGGTCGGGGTGGAGGACGCGGCGTTGCGGCACGCCGGCAGTCTAATTCGGGAGGGCGCTCGAGCGCGCTTCCGGCTCGCTCAGCCGGTCGAGCAGGTCGGCCGGAAGCTGCAGGCCGGGGTGGACCCGCTTGCAGAGCTGGCGCAGCCGCCGCAGCTCGACCTCGGGGATCTCGCGGAAGGCCGCGACCGCTTCCGGGTCGAGCTGCTGGCCCGCCACCCGCTGCAGCTCGGCCATGGCCGCGGCGTGCGGGCAGGCGCGCCGGTAGGGCCGGTCCGAGGTGATGGCGTCGTAGGTGTCCACCACGGCGAAGATGCGGGCACCCAGGGGGATCTCGCGGCCGGTCAGGCCGCGCGGATAGCCGTTGCCGTCCCAGCGCTCGTGATGGCTGTAGATGAGGTCGAGCGACGCGGGCTGGAGGAAGCTGACCTCGGCCAGCATCTCGTAGCCCCAGCTCGGGTGCTGCTTCATGATGAGCCACTCGTCCTCGTCGAGCGGGCTTCCCTTGCGCAGGATGTCGTCCGGCACCACCATCTTGCCCACGTCGTGGAGGAGCGCTCCCCACTCGATGGCTTTGAGGTCCTCGCCGCACACGCCCAGGCTGCGGGCCAGCTCGGCCGCGTACAGGGCGACGCGGAACGAATGGCCGGTCGTCTCCTGGTCGCGGGCGTCGGCCGCGGTCACGATCGCTCCGACCGCCTCGACGTAGGAGCGCTCCCGGGCGCGCTGCGACTCCTCCAGGGAGACCACCAGCCCGCGGAAGGACTCCTCGATGAGCAGTACCTCGCCGCCGCCGCCCGATGCCGCGAACCCGCTCTGGAGCTCCCCGGACCGGGTCATGGACGACATGGTCTGAGCCAGGCGCCGGAGCGGGAGGTGGATGCGCCAGACCACGAACCAGGCGAGGACCGCGGACAGGGCGCCGGACGACAGGGCGATCGCCAGCAGGTTCCATCCGATCTGGCGCGCGAGCTGGGGATCGGCCGAGACCGCAACCAGGCGCTCGACGAGCAGCATGGCGATCAGCGACACCGCCGCCGTGATCACTCCGATGAACAGGTACACCCGGGTGTGTCGAGACACGTGCGCAACCCTCAGCCTTCCAGCATCGTCCTTTGAGCAGTAGTTGAATAGTACTTCAAGTCTGCTCCCGATGTAAGCGTCTTCTTCGCCCTCTCTACCCAAGAAGGTGCTTCCAGCGGCCCGGATCGATACAAGCCTCCGATTCGGAATAGGATACCGGCCCGATGAGAAGCCACGTCCGGTGCCTGATCCTGGGAGCCCTGCTGGTCTCTGGAGCCGCTCGTGCGCAGGAGCCTCTCGCCCATCAGGTGGCGGCCGGGCTGGCCCGCCTGGGGCCGCGGCCGGACGGCTCTACTACGCAGGAGAGGGCGGCGGGTTTCCTGCTGGAGGCCATGCGACGGGCGGGCCTGCGGGAGGTCCGGACAGCGCCGGTGGGGAGGAATCCCGGCTGGGTCAACCTCACCGGTGTTCTGCCGGGGAAGTCCGACCGCGAGATCGTCCTCTCGGCCCATTACGACACGGTGCCGCCGAGCCCCGGGGCCGGCGACGACGCCTCGGGCTGCGGCGTGGTGATCGCGGCCGCGGCCGACCTGGCGCGCACCCCCCTGGAGCACGCGGTGCGGGTGGTCCTCTTCGACGCCGAGGAGACCGGCTTGAACGGCAGCCGCGGCTGGGTGGCGGCCCTGCCGCCGGCGCGGCGGGAGCGCATCCTCGCCGACCTGAACGTGGAGATGGTGGGCTGGGCAGGGAGCCGGGGACCGACGATCCACTCCTTTCCCATCGAGGCGAGGGGGGTGCGCACCCTGGCGCCGGGCTGGCTGGTGCACTCCCTGCTGCGCAGCGGCGAGGCGGTGGGCGTGCGCTACGACATGTCGGACAACCGGTTCCCGACGCTCGCCCAACTCATCCTGCGCACGGCCCGGGTACGGCTGGGGGCGGACGCCGACGCCTTCCAGGCGCGGGGGATCCCGGCCCTCTCCGTCTCGGACAGCTCGCTTCTCGTCATGGACCCCGCCTATCACCGAGCGACGGACGAGCCAGCCCGGCTCGACGCGGTCCGCCTGGAACGTTGGACCGGCGCGGTCGCCGCGGCGGTGCGGCGGCTGGACCGGCTCTCCGGCCGGCCGCCCGCGGACGACGAGTACCTGGTCCTCTTCGGCCGCGTCTGGCTGCGGCGCGATCTCTACTGGGTCGGGTTGGCGCTCTGGGTGCTGCTTCTCTTCCGCGGCCGGCCCGGCCGCTGGCGCTTCCGCACGCGGGAGGAGAGCGTCCGGGAAGGGAAGCGCTACGCGCCGGGGTTCGCCTTCCGCTGGCTCTTCCTGCTCGCGTTCTTCCTGGCGCCGGTGCTCGCCGTGCTGCTCTTCCCGGCCGCCCTGATCGCGGCCTTCCCTCCGAGGCGCCTCTGGGCGCGAGTGCTCCTCGCCCTGGCCGGGCTCCTGCCGCTCCTGATCTACGCGGCCTCCCTGACGATCGCCTTCCTCGCGCACATGGCCTCGCGCAAGGCCGGCTTCCTGGGCGGCTGGCCTGCGGCAGTCCTGATCCCCGGAGCCGCCGTGGCCTTCGTCTTTCTGATGCTGAGCTTCCGGGGCGCTCCCCCCGAGAGGTGACCTCATGTCGTCCGTGATCGCCGACGTCGTCGAAATCGAAGCCGTCCAGCCCCACCCCAACGCCGACCGCCTCTGCCTCGCCCGCATCAAGGGCTGGCAGGCGGTGATCCGCAAGCGCGAGGACGGCTCGCCCGAGTTCGCGCCCGGCGAGCGGGTGGTCTTCATCCCGCCGGACAGCACCCTGCCGCGGGAGATGGCCGAGCGCCTCGGCGTGGTGAGCTACCTCTCCGAACGCACCAACGTGGAGGGCGGGCGCGACCTCGTCGTCCGCCGGGTGCGCCTGCGCGGCGAGCCCTCCTTCGGGCTGGTGGTGCGGCCCGACGATCCGAGCTGGCCGGTGGGGACCGACGTGCGCGAGCA
>JBJMGZ010000474.1:0-7923 GCA_045807605.1 Thermoanaerobaculia bacterium
GGGTGGGAGCGCGGCTCAGCCTGCGCTAGCGGAGCAACGGGGCGCGGGGGCCGGAAGACCCCCGCGCAGACGGTCGGCCGCTCAGTTGCCGGAGGGAGAGCCCGGCGCCGGCTCGGCGGCGACGGCCATGCCCTTGGCCTCTTCGTAGCAGGCGGTGGCCGCCGGGCTGTCCTTCTTGAGGCCCAGGGCCTGCCAGCAGGAGTCCATCGCGGCCTTGCGGTTGCCGGTCTCGATCGCGATCTGGCCGAGGCCCACCAGCGCGTCATGGTTCGGGCTCAGCGCGTTGGAGCTCTGGAATTCGGCCCGGGCCTTCTCCAGGAGCTTTGCCTTCTTCTTGGCGTCCGTCTCCTTGTCCGCCTTGTCCTTGTAGCGCAGGCCCTTTGCCAAGTGATCGGCGGACTTCACCTGTGGGTCCTTGTAGTTGCCCCCGAAATCGGTGTTCCCGACGCCCCGGTCGCCGGTCGGGCTGCCGAATTGCGCGCTTGCCGGAATGGCGAGCCCCAGGGTCAGGACGGCGACGGCGAAGAGCTTCTTGAAGGTGTTCATGACCAGCTTCTCTCCTTTGTGTGGTGACCGAACTGCGCCTTCTCGCAACTTCTGTTTATACGCATCCGGTCGTGACTTTGTTTGAGCTTTCATTTCGTACGTTCGGCGGCGGCGAGCGCGATCCCCTTGGCCTGGGAGGAGAGGCGGATCGACTGCGGCAGATGGCGGCCCTCGATCCAGACGATGCGCTGCCGCGCCAGCTCCGTGTAGACCTTCTGAAAGGCGCGCTCCAGGCTGGGCGTGTCGTAGACGACCTCGGTTTCCCCCCAGGTCTTTCCCGGCGCGGGTTTGCCGGTGACGCTCCAGACGAACAGGGGCACGCGGATCATCTCGAGATAGCGCCGCACGGATGCGGGTTTCCAGAGGCTCTGGTCCCTGGAGGCGTCGAGGACGAGCACGACGGCCCGCCGGTGCGCGGCGCTCATGGCGTGCAGACCGGCTACGGCCGCGGCGTCGGCGCAGCGCAGGGCGTTGCCCTCCTTCTGGAATGCGCCGCCCACCAGGTACGGGCGCAGGCCGTCCTGGCCGCGGAAGTGGGGCGACAGGTCGAAGAGCTCGGTGATGCCCTTGTCCCCCGTGTAGCGGTTGGGCCGCGGGGAGACGATCCGCAGCAGGTCGCCCTTGTCCAGGGGCAGAGGGGAGGGGCGGCGCAGGGTGACGCCGAGACGGGCCTTCACGGTGTCCGCGTCCGGAACGCGCACCAGGTAGAGCTCCGCGGGACCCTCCTCGACGGCCATGACCCGGAGCGGAGTGCCGTCCTCCTTGACGAACCAGCCCTGGAGCCCGGCGGCGTCGGGCAGAGATCTGCCGCGCAGGAGGTCCACGGGCACGGCGGTCAGCTCGGTGTGGGTCTCGCCCGCCTCGCCGCCGAAGATCAGGTCCTTGCGCGCCACGATGTTGGACGGGAAATGCAGCTCGGCGGTGAGCACGTGGGTCGAGCCCGGATCGTAGGCGGGCAGGCTCGCCCGGCCGTCCTTGTCGAGGCGGAGCTCCCGGCCGTCGAGGGTGAGG
This sequence comes from Thermoanaerobaculia bacterium, assembly GCA_045807605.1. Classification (GTDB taxonomy): domain Bacteria; phylum Acidobacteriota; class Thermoanaerobaculia; order Multivoradales; family UBA5704; genus DATMER01. The sequence goes on from JBJMGZ010000474.1 coordinate 1,558, forward strand.
GTGGTGCGGACCGGCGGGTCGTGGGTGAGCCGCTCCCAGGAGAGCCGCACCTGCCGGGGAGCGCCCGAGCCGCCCTCGAGCGCGATCTCCACCTCGGCGGCCGGCCGCGGCAGGTTGATCCATTGGTGGGTGCGGGCGAGCTCCTGGCCGGCGGCGTCCAGGGCGCGCGCCACCAGCTCGTGCGGGACGAGGCCGGAGCCGAAGTCGATCCGGCCCTTCCAGGGTGGACCGTCGAGACGCTGGACCACGACGCCGTCCAGCAGGACCTCGACGGACGCCGCGGGTCCGCTCAGCGAGAGCTCGAACGGCTGGACCGCGGAGATCAGTCCCAGGAACAGGGTCAAGAACGCGATGTGCATCAGCTCTCTGTCCTCCGGACGGGTCAGGTGCTGCCTTCCATCCTTTGCGTTGACGCGTGATTGCGATTGCGATGCCTGCCCTCCGGGACATGGCTCCCGCCGAAACGCAAACTCCTGTCTCCTCGGAGCTTCCGTGCGTCCGGAAGGGGTGGAGAGGTCCGGAACGGGTCAGCCCGGCCCCGGAATATGTCCTCCGGAGAGGTCGCTTCAGCCCTCGTCCGGTTGCAGGGGCCGGGAAGTACCCGATTTGCCTCCGCGAAGCACTCTCATGAGGTGAGGCCCTCTTGGTCTGGAACAATCTCAAGGAGGAAAGATGTCGCGCAAGATGTTGGCAGTACTGGTCCTGGCTTCTCTGTCCCTGGCCCCCGGCGCCTTCGCCATCACCTATGGCGTGCCGGACGGCGGCGACCATCCGAACGTGGCCGGCGTGATCCTGGAGGACGGTGGCTCGAAGTTCCTCATCTGCACGGGCACGCTCATCTCCCCGACGGTGGTCCTCACGGCGGCGCACTGCATCGACGAGGGTTTCCCGTACTTCGTCAGCTTCGACCGGGAGATCACGTCGAAGTCGAAGCTCTACGCGGGCACGCCGTACGTCCACCCGGGCTATACGTTCGCCCAGAACGACCCGAACGACCTGGCGGTGATCGTGCTCGCGCAGGCGGTCAAAGGGATCACGCCGGCGTCGCTGCCGTCCGCCGGGCTCCTGGACCGCCTGCCGCTGCACGGCCAGAAGTTCACGGCCGTGGGCTACGGCCTGCACGAGCCGAACATCGGCGGCGGCCCGATCTCCTTCGCCGACACCAACGACCGCTGGCAGTCGGTCTCGGAGTTCAACGCGCTGAGCAGCGCCTGGCTGCGGCTGTCGCAGAACAACGCGACCGGCAACGGCGGGACCTGCTACGGCGATTCCGGCGGCCCGAACTTCCTCGGGGCGGGCGCCAGCGAGACGCCGATCGTGGCCGGGGTCACGGTCACGGGCGATTACTTCTGCCTGGCCACCAACGTGACCTACCGGGTCGACACGCCGTCCGCCCGGGCCTTCCTGGGCGTGTTCGTCACGCTCCCCTGAGGAACCAACGAACCTGCTTGATGTAGGGGAGGGGTTTACCCCCTCCCGGGCGGGGGCAAGCCCCGCCCCTACATTACAACCCCACAGCTCCAGCCCGCTCGCCAGGATGGTCGGCGCTCCGATCATCCCGGCGAGCGGCTGGAAGGTGAGGTCCCGCCCGACGCCCGCGATCCCCTGCAGGAAGTCGCCGATGCCGCCGCAGAGCCAGGCGCCCGCGACCGGCGCGCTCGCCCGGCCGGCCTCGACCGCGAAGCCGCAGACCGGCAGGGCGAAGGTACCGGCGCCGAGATCGAACCGGCCGCCGCCCGTGACGTCGATCAGGTAGTACCCCTGGGACATGGAGCCGAGCAGCGCGGCCACCGGCGTTCGCGCATCCGGCTTGAGATAGAGATGCGTGGGTCCCGCCGCCGGAAGATCGCGCCAGCCCGGGCGCGCCGTGCATCCGGAGGCCGCGCCGGTCCCCGGATGGGACTCGGCCTGCCACCAGGTGAGGAGCGGCTGCCGGAACACTCCCTCCTCGACGAGCACGACCTCGCGGGTGGGCACGCCCTCGCCGTCGACCGGGGCTTCGAGCACCCCCGCGGGCAGCCGGCCGTTGTCGACGAGGGTCAGCCGCTCGCTGCCGATCCGGCCGCGGCGGTCGCGCAGGCCGGCCAGCAGGGTCCCCGCCCGGGGACCGACGAGCAGCGGCAGGAGACCGCAGAGGAGCCGCGCCACGATCGGAGGCGCGAGCAGGAGCTCGCCGCGGTCGTGGTCCGGCGGCGGCGCCCCCTGGGCGGTGACGGCGAGGCGGTCGGCCAGCCGGCGCGCCAGGGCCGTGGGATGAAACCGGCGCGCCTCCCGGGCCGAGAGATAGACCGAGGCCGATGCCGCAAATCCTGCCGGCCGGCCGGGGCCGGCCGCCTCCAGGTGGAGCGTCGCGACCCGGGCGCGGGTGCGGGCGCGCACCCCGCGGCTGTTGACGATCTCGCTCTCGCTCGATCCGTCCTCCAGCGCGGCGCGGAGCAGGCGCGCTCCGGGCAGCTCGGCGGCGAGCTCGCGGCCGAGGCTCTCGAGGAGCCGGAGCCCCTCGCGCTCGCCCACCAGCGGAGCATCGAGCTCGGACGGCTCGTTCCAGGGCGCCGCCGCCACCGAGGAGGGCTCGGGCAGGCGCAGCGCCCGGCCGGTCGGATCGGGCCAGGGCCAGCCCGGGAGCGGCTCGCCGGTGCCGGCGGCGAAGAAGGACCGGCGGGGATCGCCGGCGCGCACGGCCCAGCCCTGCTCCTGGCTGAAGACCGAGATCTCGGTGTGCGGCGTGATCTCCAGGCGGCGGGAGCGCCCGCGCCGGGCGAAGACCTCGACGTCCGGCAGCCCGCGGCGCATCAGCGCCACCATGACGTCGTCGAGGAGCGGCGCTGCCAGGGTCATGACGGTCAAGCCGGACCGTCTCCGGGCACTATCGCGGGAACGACTTCGACGCCTTCCAGGCGCAGGGGCGGGGCCGTGGCCCAGACCGGCATCTTCTGTCCCCCCTTGGCGCACCAGCCGGCGCCGGCCGGCCGCGCCTCCCGTCCCACGGCGGTGACGCGGGTCAGCAGGTCGGCTACCCGGCCGCGGAGCACGCATGGGCCGAGCGTGTCGACCAGGGCGCCGCGGCGGATGCGGCGGGCGAACGGCAGATGGAGCCGGAACTCTCCCGACAGCGGATCGAGCACGCCGCGGCTCGCCTCCTGGAGATAGAGGCCGCCGTCCGCCGCGCTCAAAAGGTCGTCGTCGGTGGCATCGCCGGGCAGCATCTCCAGGTGGAAGGACCGCGGTCCCGGCGGCAGGTGGCGGGTGCCGCGGCGTCCCGCTCCCGGCAAGAACACGGGCGAGGTCCGCGCCCAGATCAGGTCGGCGAGCGGCTGCTCCACGATGCCGCCGCGCAGCAGCCAGCGCCGGAACACGGGCGAGCCCTCGTCGTCGGTGGCCCGCCGGACCCCGGGCGGGGCCGCAGCCGGATCGTCGAGCACGTCGAGCGCGGGCGCGGCCATCGCCACCCCCACCGCCGCCTCCGGGTTGCCGCCCTGGGCGAGCACGTCGGCCTCCAGGGCGTGGGCGACCGCCTCGTGGAGCAGGACGGCCACGGCCGCCGGTGCCAGGATCGCGGTCCCCCGGAACGGCGCGGGAGAGGATGCCTGCCGGGCGCGGAAGAGATGGACGAGGGACGAGGCGAACCCCTCGATCGCGCCGGCGTCGAGCCGCGGAAAGATGGCGCCGTGCCCTCCCCAGTTGGATTCGGCCTGCAGGCTGTAGAAGGTCTCGAGCTCCTGGCCGGCCACGAGCCGCGGACCCACGACCTGGACCCAGCGGCGATGGCGCCGGACCGTCAGCCGGGTGGGGAACCCGACGTGATGGGAGCGCACGGCGCGGGCCAGCGCTTCCGGGACGCCGGCGAGCTCGGCAGCAATATGGGCGGCATGGGGGTCGGGCTCGAACGGCGGCAGGCGGAAGGTCGGCTCCGGATAGGTGGCGGAGGGCAGGGCGCGTGCCACCTGCCGCAGCGCCTCGGCGAACGGCCTGGCCTCGACGCTGTCCCGGGCCGCGAGCCAGGTGTGCCCCTCGCGGGAGAGGCGGATGGCGAACCCCTCCTCGCGCCGCACGCGGAAGCCCGGCGTCTCGTCCTCGGGAGGCAGCTCGGCCTCCTCGCGGCGCTCGAAGAAGGCATCCACCACGTCCTCGGGCTTCTCGGCGATCTGGGAAAGGGTGCGGGCGACGGCGGCGGTGTCCAGCTCGGCGAAAGGCATCGCAGGCGATTGTAGTGCAGTGCCTGATAGACTCCCCCTCCTATGGTCCGAACCCAGGCGATCGAGGATCTGCGCAGCCGGCTGGCCGCGGCCGAGCTCGGCGGCGGCGCCGAGCGCATCCGCAAGCAGCACGAAGCGGGCAAGCTCACGGCGCGGGAGCGCATCGAGCTGCTCCTCGACGCCGGCTCCTTCGTCGAGATCGACGCCCTGGTCACCCACCGCTGCACCGACTTCGACATGCACAAGCAGAAGGTCCCGGGCGACGGGGTCCTCTGCGGCTACGGCACGGTCGAGGGCCGCCTGATCTATGTCTTCGCCCAGGACTTCACGGTCTTCGGCGGCTCGCTGTCGGAGACCAACGCCGCGAAGATCTGCAAGATCATGGACCTGGCGGTCGACAACGGCGCGCCGGTCATCGGGCTCAACGACTCGGGCGGCGCCCGCATCCAGGAAGGGGTGGCCTCGCTCGGCGGCTATGCCGACATCTTCCTGCGCAACACCCTCTCCTCGGGGGTCGTGCCCCAGATCAGCGCGATCATGGGACCCTGCGCGGGCGGCGCGGTCTACTCGCCGGCGATCACCGACTTCGTCTTCATGGTCGAGGGGACGAGCTACATGTTCGTCACCGGCCCCGAGGTCATCAAGACCGTGACCCACGAGGAGGTCACGATGGAAGAGCTGGGCGGAGCGAGCGCGCACGCCGTCAAGAGCGGCGTCTGCCACTTCACCCTGCCCAACGACGCCGCCTGCCTCGCCGCCATCCGGGACCTGCTCTCCTACCTGCCGAGCAACAACCTGGACGAGCCGCCGCCGGGCAAGAGCGACGACGATCCGAACCGCGAGTCCGACGTCCTGGACACGCTCATCCCCGCGGACCCGAACAAGCCCTACGACATCAAGCAGCTCATCGCGGCCGTGGTGGACGACGGCAGGTTCCTGGAGGTCCACGCGCAGTACGCGAAGAACATCGTGGTCGGCTTCGCGCGCATCGGCAACCGCTCGGTGGGGATCGTGGCCAACCAGCCGGCCAGGCTGGCCGGGGTGCTGGACATCGACGCCTCGCTCAAGGGGGCGCGCTTCGTGCGCTTCTGCGACGCCTTCAACATCCCGCTGGTGACGTTCGAGGACGTGCCCGGCTTCCTGCCCGGCACGCAGCAGGAGTTCGGCGGCATCATCAAGCACGGGGCGAAGCTCCTCTACGCCTTCGCCGAGGCGACGGTGCCGAAGATCACGGTGATCACGCGCAAGGCCTACGGCGGCGCCTACTGCGTCATGGCGAGCAAGCACCTGCGCACCGACGTCAACTTCGCCTATCCGACGGCGGAGATCGCGGTCATGGGTCCGGAAGGGGCGGTCAACGTCCTCTACCGCAGGGAGCTGGAAAAAGCGGGCGAGGACGCGCCGCGGGTGCGCGCCGAGAAGGTGGCGGAGTACCGCGCGAAGTTCTCGAACCCGTACATCGCGGCCGAGCGCGGCTTCGTGGATGCCGTGCTCGAGCCGCGGCGCACCCGGCCCGAGATCGTGCGCGCCCTGCGGCAGCTCGGCAGCAAGCGGGCGGCCGTACCGCCGAAGAAGCATGGGAACATTCCCCTCTAGCCGCGGAGAGCGGGCTGGAAATCTACTGTTTTCTTGACATCCGGGGCCGCGTGCGGCAAATTGACCGGGCTCGGCAGCGCCCCGACCAGGAGAGTACATGAGAGAGAAAGATCGAGAGCTGAAGCGCCGGCGGCACCGCCGGAACAAGCGGTTGCAGAAGCGGCAGCAGGAGGATGCGCTGCACAAGGCGGAGCGCGCCCAGGGCTCGAAGCGTGCGGTGAAGAAGCCGCCGGCAGGTGAAACGGCCGAGCCGGCCGCCGCCGAGGCCGCCACCGCCGAGCCGAAGAAGAAGGCCCCCGCCAAGAAGGCCCCCGCCAAAAAGGCCCCTGCCAAGAAGGCTGCGCCCGAGCCGCCGGCGCCCGACAAGGGTGGCGCGCCCGAGGGTCCCGACCAGGACGGCGGAGAGGGAGCCTGACGGAGCCCGCCCCCGGACCCCGAACTGACTTATGACCGACTACCGATCGCTGAAAGCGGTGGACCCCGAGGTCTACCAGGCCATCGCGGAGGAACGCTCGCGCCAGAACTTCGGCCTGGAGCTGATCGCCTCCGAAAACTTCGTCAGCCGCGCCGTGCT
>JBJMGZ010000475.1:0-3710 GCA_045807605.1 Thermoanaerobaculia bacterium
CGCCGCGGGCACTCCCGAGTCGTGCGCCGCGAGCTTCGGCTGCTCCAGCTTCACACCGGGGAGCAGCCCTCCCAGGCTCTCCAGCACCACGCGCTCGATCTCCTCGGGACGGCGGGTCTGGAGGAGGTCCAGGTAGGCCCATCCGGCCATGCCGAGGAGCTCCAGCCGGGCCTCGCCCGTGGCCTCGCCGGACGGCGAGAGGGTTACGTCCACGGAGAGCTTCCGCTCCTCCGACTGCTGGCGGATCGGCGTGCGCACCAGCTCTCCCCGGCCGCCGCGGACCACCAGCGCCTCCTGGTCCTGCGTCGCAGGGTGGAGCCACGAGAGCGCGCCGAGCGGCTGGGTGGGATCCACGAAGAGATAGCCGCCCGCGACCGGGTCCGCCTCGGTCAGGCCGAGACCCTCGGCGGAGACGGCCACGATCGCGTGGTTGAACTGCGGGCTCGGGAACTCGCGGTCGACCCGGCCGTTGCCGCTGGAGAGGACGAGGACCGGCCAGGCCTCGATGCCCGCCTCGCGCAGGAGGTCGATGAGCAGGAACGCCTTGTCCTTGCAGTCCCCCCAGCGGCGTTCGAGCACCTCGTTCGGCGTGTGGGGACGGTAGCCGCCGATGCCCACCTCGACCGCCACGTAGCGCACCTGCTTGCGGGCGAAGGCGAGGAGCGCCTCCAGCTTCTCGCGCCGGCCGGAGAGGCCCGCGGTCAGCTCCCGCGCCTTGGCGCGGACCGGCTCGGTGCCGCGCGGGACCTCGGCGGTCAGGCGCTCGTACCAGGTGCCCACCTTCTCCCAGCCGGCCGTGTCCCCCCAGGCATAGCGCAGGATCGCGCCCGCCGAGGCCGAGGCCGGCGCGAGATCGGGCGGCGACAGCCGGGGGAGCGAGCGGCCGGTGATCTCGACGCCGCCCGGGGTCTCCTTCACCTGCAGGCCGGGGAGCGAGCCGTCCAGGCGCCAGCGCCAGCCCGACCCTCCTCCCTTGACTTCGACGCGCAGCGACTCGATCGGGCTGGAGGAGTCGACCAGGGGCACGGACCCCGCGGGGAACCAGGGGCGCACCTTGACCTCGGAGTCGAGCGACAGCACCGAGCCCACGGGGGCCTGCGGGAAGCTCACGGAGCGGACCTTCATCGAGCTGTGCAGCTCGCCATAGCCCACGACCTCGTGCGTGTCGAGCGCCTTGCGCGGCACGTTCTCGACCTTGCCGTCCGGCCGGATCACCGCGGCCGAGAGCGACTCGATCTCGCTGTTCTCGTCCAGGTAGATCGAGTGCGGCGAAAACAAGGCGAGATCGCCTTCGCTGTCGAGCCGCACCCGCAGCCGCTCGCGCTCGATCACCGAGCCGTCGGGACGGATTTCGACCTGGACCGCGCGCTCGAGGATGGTGGCGGCATGAGCCGTCCCTCCCCCCCCAAGGAGGATCAGCCCGATCAGCCCGATCAGCCCGCTAGCGGCGAGCCAGGACCAACGCTTGCGCATCGCTCTTCTCCGCGGCGCCGAACAGGGTGCGCGCCTCTTCGTACTGTTGCATGCTGGGGAGCTGGCGCTGGGTCACGTCCAGCCGGCGGCGGTAGACCAGCGTGCGCTCGGCGTCGTTGAGATCGAGCCCGACCGAGAAGGTGCCGACGCGGTTCTGCGCGCTGGCCAGCTTGGGCTCCGATTCGAGCTTCCACCCCTCGGGCCAGCGCAGATGCAGCTCCACCTCGTCGCGGTCGGGGTAGAGGAACAGCACGGGCGAGCGCCGCTTGGAGGCGTCCTGCACGAACGGCTGCCGGGTCGGCCCCAGCGGGCGGCTCGGCGCGAGCGTCACCTCGTCGCCGAGCACGTCCTCCTCGCGCTGCTTCATGGTCCAGGAGACCCGCGCGGTCTGCTCGTCCGGCTTCTCCTCGAAGCGGACCTCGTCGATCTGGAAGCCGGGATACTCCTCGCCGAGCCACTTCTTCCAGGCTTCGAGCGTGGCCGCGTCGTCGTCCTGCCAGTCGATCCTCTCCCAGGCGTGATGGCCGGTGAAGGTGACCTCGCCCTTGCCCGCGAGCCGGCCTTCGACGTCGAGGGCCAGGTCCAGCACGGCGCGGCGGGCATTCTGGTCGTGCGGCGCCTCGGGCAGCACGATCCCCTGCGGCTTCTTCGCGTCGTGGATCAGGGCCGGCGTCCCCTCGTAGCCGTACCGCAGGCGGCCGAAGGCGAGCGCGCGGTCGGTCGGGTCGAGGTAGACGCGCTCTGGTTGCTCGCCGGACAGGTCCACCGCGACCAGGATGGTGTCGAACCAGAACGGGTTGGCGACCTGGGGATCGATCTGGCCGTGCCTGCGGTCCGCGGCCCAGACCAGCCGGGCGTCGATCTTCGCCGCGCTCAGCAGGGACTGGAGAAGGAGAGCCTTCTCCGCGGGATCGCCGAGCTTCTTGCTCAGGGTCTTCTCCACGGACGAGCCCTCCACCAGGAAAATACCGGGCAGGTCCTCGGTCTCGATCTCGTCGCGGACGAAGCGGTAGAGGGCCTCGGCCTTCGGGCGGGCTCCGGCGCCGGCAGTATCGGCGGCAGCCGCGATCTCCTTGGCCTTCCTGGCCACGCCGCCGTCCTTGCGCCGGGCCTTGCCGTAGGACTCCTCCAGCATGGCGCAGACGCTCGTCCAGCTGTCCAGGAGCTTCTGGTACTGGTCATGGTCCTGATAGATGGCGGGCACGATCATCATCTGGGTGGCGAGGTCGGCGAACGGCAGGCCGTACGGATCGTCCGGCACGGCGGGCAGGTTCTCCCCCCAGACGCGCACCTCGGTGCCGCGGGAGCTCGTCCTGGTCTCGCGCTGGAGGCCGACCTTGAAAGGATCGCGGCTCCAGCTCTGGGTCTGGATCTCGCGCGGGACCTTGAACACCATCTCCGAATGGAGCACCGGCAGCTCGTCGGAGAAGAACCAGGGCTCCAGGAAGTAGATCGACTCGAAGCGCAGCTCGTACTGGTAGTCGAGGATCGCGCCCACCTCGACCTTCGGGAAGGTCACGGTCGTAACCTTGCGCCCGAAGCGTTTCGACTCCTTGCGCTCGAAGCGGGCATCGCTGCCCAGCGGGACCTCGCTGCCGTCGGGCAGCACGGTGCGCCCCTTGAACCCGGCGAGACGGATGAGGTCGTTGTGCGCGACCGCGACCTCGGCGAGGTCCTTGCCCTGCTCGGTCAGGATCTTGCGGCGCTCCTGGACCAGCAGGCGCGACGAGATCGCGCCCTGGGAGTCGTACCCCCACATCAGGAACTCGGCCTTCTTGAACAGGATCACGGCCGGCGCGTTCGGCTCGCCGGGAACGGCGGTGAGCGCGCGGTCCTTCTCTCCGATGGGCGGAAACACGTCCGCGGCGGCGGGTCCGGCGATCCCCACGAAGACGAGGGCGGCGAGCAGAGAGGCAAAAGCAGGCTTCATCGGTTCTCCATGCAGCGTCGGATGCTTCCGTCTGAGAGTGGACCCAGGAGGGCAAAGCGTTTCACCAGGATATTGCAAAAAGGACCGGGTTTGCCGGGCTTTTCCGGGCGGTCTCCCCGGGAGACCGCGGAAATGCGGGTGGCACGACACTTGAAACATGAGAGAGAGGGACGGATCGGCGGCGCGATCGATGTCAACCGAGGGTGCTCTCTGGACGCCGCCGATCCCATCCTTCTCCCCTCGACATCCAGAGCGGACCACTTCGGAAAAGGAGGCGCCCATGACGATGGAAGACAGCCGGCTTGCA
>JBJMGZ010000476.1:0-3324 GCA_045807605.1 Thermoanaerobaculia bacterium
GGATACGACGCCATGGCCAGCACGCCGCCCGTCCGCGGATCGAGGAACACCGCCATGCCGCGGCTCGCTCCGCGCTCCACCACCGCCCGCTCCAGCTCGCGCTCCACCACGTGCTGGATGGCCGCGTCGAGCGTCAGGTGCAGGTCCTGCCCCGGCTCGGCCTCGGCGGACGACAGCCCGGGCGCCACCACCATGGCGCCGCTCGCGTCGCGCAGCACCGTGCGCAGCCCGGGCTTGCCCGCGACCTTCTCGTCGTACAGCAGCTCGAGGCCGGCGAGGCCGTTGTTGTCCGTGCCCACGTAGCCGAGCACCTGCGCGGCCAGCTCGCGCATCGGGTAATAGCGCTTCGCCTCGGGCAGGAAGTGGATGCCGTCGAGCTCGAGCGCCCGCACGGCGTCGGCCACCGGCGGATCGAGCTTGCGCGCCACCCAGATGAACTCGCGGTCGCGCGCCAGCTCCCGCGCCAGCCTCTTCGCATCGAGCCCGGGCACGGCCTTCGCGAGCGCCGCGGCGGTGGCGCGGGGATCGCGCACCTCGGACGGCACGGCATAGGCCGAGTCGACCTGCACCGACACCGCGAGCTCCCGGCCGCGGGCGTCGTAGATGGTGCCGCGCGGCGGATCGAGCTTGATCACCCGCTGCTGCTGCCGCGCGGCCTTCGACACGTAATGGTCGTGCTGCGCCACCTGGAGGTAGTACAGGCGTCCGGCGATCGCCGCGATCCAGAGCGCGCCGATCACGAAGGCCAGCTTCACCCGAGTCATCTCCGGCGTCCTGACCTTCACGGCAGCTCCTCCCAGAACACCACCTGCTCCAGCGCGGGCGGCTGCATGCCGAGCTCCTGGACGGCGCGGCGCTCGACCTGCGACGGGCTCGCCAGGTAGGCGGCCTCCAGGCGGAGCTGCCGCTCCTTGCGGCTCAGATCGACCAGCTCGCGCTCCAGCTCGTCGATGCGGTAGCCCGTGGTCAGCACCTGCAGGTGGATCCAGATGTACGCGAACACCCCGCCGCCGAGCGACAGCACCACGAGCAGCACGAGCGCCAGCTCGCGCGCCCGCCGCCGGTCGCGCTCGCGCACCAGGAAGGTGTTGACCACCGGACGCCGGAAGGCGTGGGCGTACGCGCTCCTCAAGAGATCAGATCCTCCTCGCGGCGCGCAGGCGCGCGGAGCGGGAGCGTGGATTGCGCGCGATCTCCTCATCGCCCGGCCGGATCGGCTTGCGGGTCAGCGCCTCGATGACCTGCGTCTCGGCATGGGGCCGGCCGGTGACCTGGTCGATCTCGCCGCGGGCGCGGTCGCGCAGGGCGTTCTTGACGATCCGGTCCTCCAGGCTGTGGTAGGAGATGATCACCAGGCGGCCGTCGTCCTCCAGGAGGTCGATGGCCTGCTGGATGAACCCCTCCAGGCCGGCGAGCTCGTCGTTGACCTCGATGCGCAGCGCCTGGAAGACCAGCGTGGCGGGATCGACGCGCTGTTTCTCCCCGCGGAACGGGCGGCTCCCCTTGACGCGGTCGATGAGACGCTTGAGCTGGCCGGTGGTCTCGATGGGAGCCTCGCGGCGCGCCTCCACGATCGAGCGCGCGATCCGCCTCGCCTGCCTCTCCTCGCCATAGTCGCGGATGATCATTTCCAGTTCCCCCTCCGAAGCCTCGTTCACCAGATCGGCCGCCGTCCGTTCGGCGAGCCCCATGCGCATGTCCAAAGGCGCGTCGAAGCGGAAGCTGAACCCCCGCTCCGGCGTGTCGAGCTGCATCGACGAAACGCCCAGGTCGGCCAAAACACCCGAGAGACCTCCGGACAGTCCGCCGGTGATCCCGATGCCGGCCAGGGCCGATGCCAGTTGGTGGAAGTTGGCGTTGACGAAGCGCGCCCGCTCTCCAAAGGGAGCGAGGCGCCGTGCCGCCAGCTCGAGAGCCTGGGGATCGCGGTCGATCCCGACGAGCCGGACCTGATCGGAAGCCCGCAGGATCGCCTCGGCGTGCCCGCCCAGGCCGAGGGTGGCGTCGACGAACAGATGTCCTCCACGCGCGCGCCCGGGTTCCAGCAGCGCGAGGGTTTCCTCGACGAGCACGGGCAGATGCTGCGCGTCCAACGGCTCGGGTGGCCCTCCTCTCCGGGACGCTCAGCCCGCCTAGATACCGAGCGAGCTGAGAGCACGGTAATCGTCCTCCGTGAACGGCTGCTCGTTCAGCCGCGCCAGGAAACGCTCGCGGTTCCACACCACCAGGTGATCGAGCTGCCCGGTCACCACCACGTCCCCGCTCATGCCGGCGCTCTCCCGCAGGATCTGGGGGAGCAGGATGCGGCCCTGCACGTCCAGCTGCACCTGCTGCCCGAAGTAGTTCACTCTCTCCAGGTAGCGCTGTTTGACCGGGTCGGTGGACGGTAACGACTGGAGACGCGCTTCCACGTCCTCCCACACCGGGAGGGGGTAGATGAGCGCGGAATCGCCCAGCACGGAGGTGACGAAGAGGTCGGGGCCATGGCGCTCCTCCAGCAGCCGACGGAAGTCGGTAGGGATCTTCAATCTCCCTTTGTCGTCCATCTTGGCCGGCGAGCTTCCGCGGAACATGGTTGGGGACCCCCACCCCGAAGTACAACTGTCTGGGGTGGGATCTTAGCAACCTTCCTCCACTTTTGTCCATTTCTTCCCACTTCTTTCCACTGAAACCCGCTCCGAGCCGCCAAAACGCCCGCTCCGGACCACCTGGAAGGCGCAAACAAAGCGAATGTCGGGGTTCCGGCCGCCCCGGAGCCGGCTCGCGGCCATCCCTCTCCCGACGGGGCTCTCCCCCTTCACGAGAGGGATCGCCGCCATCTGGATGGGGGACCTCCCCTTCCGGAAGGGGCCTTCCCCTTCGAGATGGCGAGCTCCCCTTGCTGGATGGGGCTCACCCCTTTCGCGAAGGGGGCCTTCCCCATTTCGAAGGGGGTCTCTCCCATCCAGATCGGAGCGTCCCCTTCCGGGTGGGGCCCGTCGCCATTCGGATGGGGGCGGCGCCCATCTCGCTGGGGACGCTCCCGTCGAGATGGGGAAGGCGCCCATCCAGATGGGGGGCATCCCCATCCCGCTCGGCGGCTCCCCCGAACGGATCGGCGGCTTCCCTCGATCCTTGCTGGACGGTCGGAAGCGGCTTACGGGCGGGCGGAAGTCACTACAGGGCTGCCGGAGCGGACTTCCGGAAGGTCGGAGCTGATTTCCTGCCAATGGGAGCTGGCTTCCGGCCGGTTGGAAGCGGCTGCGGGACGGCTGGCACGGGCTGGCGGGCGACTGGACGGCTGGCGGAGATCAGGCGGATGAAGTCCGCGCGGAAGGTGTAGGC
>JBJMGZ010000477.1:0-4422 GCA_045807605.1 Thermoanaerobaculia bacterium
GGGCCGTCCTTGCGGCGCGGCTGCTGGTGCTGGCGGGCGTGCGTGGGAGGCTCGCCCGCGCGGTTGCCCCGCTCGGCCTGGGGCTCGCGCGGCTGCTGCGGCTCCCGGGGCTGCCGGGGCTCGCGCGGCTCCCGGGGCGGACGCGGCTGCTGCGAGGCCTGCGGTTGACGCGGCCCCTCGTTCTGGCGCGCCTCGGCGGGCCGTCCACCGCCGTCGCCCTTGCGGCGGGCCTTCTCTTCCAGCCGGGCCCGTTCCTCGGCCTCGCGCTGCGCCTTCTTCTCGGCCTTGGCCTTGGCCCGCGCCCGCTCCTCGGCCCGGCGGGCCCGGATGGCCGCGATCCGTTCCTGGAGGGGGATCTCGAAGCGGTCGTCCGGCTTGGCCTGGTAGTCGAAGCCCTCCACGGTGCGGCGCGGCAGGCGCTGGCCCACCGCCCGCTCGATGGCGAGCAGCTCGCCGGACTCCTCCTCGCTGGCGAAGGTGAAGGCGTCGCCTTCCATCTCGGCCCGCGCCGTGCGGCCCACCCGGTGGATGTAGTCCTCGGGCACGTTGGGCACGTCGAAGTTGATGACGTGGCTCAAGCCCTCCACGTCGATGCCGCGCGCCGCGATGTCGGTGGCGACCAGCACCTGGAAGCGACCCTCCTTGAAGCCGGCCAGGGCCTGCGTGCGCTGGGTCTGGCTGCGGTTGCCGTGCACGCGGTCGCACACCACCCCGTGACGCTCCAGGAACGCGGCGAGACGGTTGGCACGATGCTTGGTCCGCGTGAAGACGATTGCGCTCTCGATCTTCTGGGTGCGCAGCAGCTCGAGCAGCAGGGCCGACTTGAGCTCCTGGCGGACCGGGTAGATCGCCTGCGCGATCGCGGTCGGGGGCGCGGCCGGACGCTCGACGTCGATGCCGACGGGGTTCTTGAGCATCTGGTGCGCCAGCTCGCGGATCGGCGCCGGCAGGGTCGCGGAGAAGAACAGGGTCTGCTCGGCGCGCGGCAGGTGCTTCAGCACCCGGCGGATGTCGGGCAGGAAGCCCATGTCGAGCATGCGGTCGACCTCGTCGAGCACGAGGACTTCGAGGTCGGCCAGCTTGGCATAGGGATACTGGAAGTGGTCGAGCAGGCGGCCCGGGCAGGCGACGATCACGTCGACGCCGCGCCGGAACGCGCGCTCCTGGGGCTCCATCCCGACGCCGCCGAAGACGGCCGCGGCGCGGACGTCCGTGTGCCGGCCGAGGTCGTTGAAGTGCTCGACGATCTGGGCGGCGAGCTCCCGGGTGGGAGCGAGGACGAGGGCGCGGGTGGCGCCGCGCTTCTTGCCGATCAGCCGCTGCAGGATCGGGAGCACGAAGGCCGCGGTCTTGCCGCTGCCGGTCATCGCGCAGGCCAGCACGTCGCGGCCCTGGAGGGCCGGCGGGATGCCGCCCTTCTGGATGGGGGTCGGCTCGGTGAAGCCGAGGTCGGCGATGCCGCGCTGCAAGGCGGGGTGGAGGTCGAAAGAGGCAAAAGTCATCAGGTGTACGTGTTCTTTCTAAGGGCGCATATGCCCTTCGAACGTTTCCGGCAGGAAGTAGGGGATAAGAACGGAGGACTGGCCGGGGAGGCCGCCGTTGTGGGCATCAAGCCCGATGGACGACGTACGATCTCACACTTCAGGCGATCTGGCAAGTCATTCCCTGGAAAGGGCTTCGCAGCCCTGCTTCTTCAGGTCCACCTTCCAGAGCCCGTCATGGCCCTCGATCAGGAGAGCGTCTCCTTTTTTCACGATGCCCAGCTTGCCGAAGCAGTCGGGGTTCGCCCCGAGCCGCACGAGCAGGAGAGGGATCGTGTTCGAGTGCCCGACGATGAGAACAGCTCTGTCGTTCGGATGCTTCCCGCGCACCGCCGCGAGGAAGGCTTCCGGGTTGTCCTTGGAGTCGTCGCTGGCCGAGATCGGGACGCGGATCCGGTTGGCGAGCGGCAGCCCGGTCATCAGCGTCCGGGTCGTGCGGGTGGTGTAGACCGCGGCGATGCCCGCGTTCTCCAGGCGGGAGGCGAGAAACTCGGCGCGGACCTGGCCCGCGGGGGAGAGCGGCCAGAAGGCGTCGAGGACGGAGTCCTGCGGCCAGCCCTCGGATTTCTCGGCGTGGCGCACGAGATAGAGGACATCCAGCGCGGTGACCGGAGCCGCAAACAGAACGATGGCGAGGAGGAGGCACAGGCCTCCTCCCGCGGCACGTCGGGGTCTCATGGCTCAGTCCATCTGCTTTCTCAGCACGGTCGGGATGTCGTAGTCGTCCACGTTCGACCAGTTGGGGCCGAAGCCGCCCGGATCGTCTCCCCGGACGTGGGCGATGGCCTTGCGGTAGAACGGCACGTCCTGCTGGGTTTCCCGTTCGGAGGAGCGCTCCGGTTCCGGCTCGGGGGCCGGCGCGGGCGTGAAGCTCGGCGCGCTCACCGGCACCGGGCGGTTGACGAGCATGGGGACCGGCGTGCGCGGCCGGTCCTCGAGGCCGCGGTCGAAGCCGGTGGCGATCACGGTCACCTTCATCGCGTCTTCCATGCTCGGATCGATGACCATGCCGGAGATGATGTTGGCGTCGGGGTCCACCGAGTCGGCGATGATGCGGGCCGCCTCGGCCACCTCGTGCAGCGTCAGGTCATGACCGCCCGAGATGTTGATCAGCACGCCGCGCGCGCCCTGGATCGAGGTCTCCTCCAGGAGCGGCGAGGAGATCGCCCGCTGCGCCGCTTCGAGCGCCCGGTGCTCGCCCTTGGCGAGGCCCGTGCCCATCAGGGCCATGCCCATGCCGGTCATGATCGTGCGCACGTCGGCGAAGTCGACGTTGATCTCGCCCGGGACCGTGATCAGATCGCTGATGCCCTGCACAGCCTGGCGCAGCACGTCGTCGGCGATGCGGAAGGCCTCGTGGAGCGGCGTGCCGCGCTCGACGAAGTTGAGCAGGCGCTCGTTCGGGATCGTGATCAGCGTGTCGACCGCGTTCCTCAGCTCCTCGACGCCGCGCTCGGCCTGCTGCATGCGGCGCCGCCCCTCGAAGCCGAACGGCTTGGTGACCACGGCCACCGTGAGCGCGCCGATCTCGGCGGCCAGGGAGGCGATGATCGGCACGGCGCCCGTGCCCGTGCCGCCGCCGAGGCCGGCGGTCAGGAAGACCATGTCCGCGCCTTCGAGCGCTTCGAGGATGCGCTCGGTGTCCTCCAGCGCCGCCTTCCTCCCCACCTCGGGATCGGCGCCGGCGCCGAGGCCCTTGGTGAGCAGGCCGCCGATCTGCATCTTGATCGGCGCCCGGCACTTGTGGAGCGCCTGGAGATCCGTATTGGCGGCGATGAACTCGATGCCGCGCAGCTGCGCGTCGATCATGCGGTTGACCGCATTGCCTCCGCCTCCCCCAACGCCGATGACCTTGATGCGGGCGGGTATGGTATCCGCCGCGTGCGCCTCGTGAGCGCGGATCGAAGCCTCGCGCGAGGTCTCCGGAGCGTCCTGGTCGTCAAACAGAATCATGATTCACCCCCTTTTCGGGTTGAAGTGTTCAGAGCAGATCCGAGAACATTCCGCGCAGGCTGCCCATGACGCTGCGCATGCTGAAACCCGTCCGCTTCGGTTGGAGCTTGCCCTGGTTCTCCTCGGCCGCGAGAGCGTAGAGGAGAAGGCCCGAGGCCGTCGCCCAGGTCGGGCTGCTGATCACGTCCACGAGCCCGCCGAGCCCGCGCGGCAGCCCGTAGCGGACGCCGGCGTCGAAGATCTGCTCCGACAGCTCCAGCAATCCGTCGAGCTGCGCGCCGCCGCCGGTCAGCACGACGCCGCCGCGCAGCCCCTCGTCCGAGGCGTGCTTGCGGAAGTCGTCGCGCACCAGGTTGAACAGCTCCTCGGCGCGCGGCTGCAGGATCTCGCAGAGCTCGCGCTTGGGCACGACGCGCGAGGTGCCGCCCGCCACCGTGGGCACGGCGATCCCTTCCTCTTCCATGACCATGCTCGGCAGGCAGCAGCCCTGCTTGACCTTGATGCGCTCCGCTTCGGAGAACGGCGTGCGGAGCACCATGGCGAGGTCGTTGGTGAAGTGCCCGGCACCGATCGGCGCCACGGCGCTGTACTGGATCTCGCCTTCGGCGAAGTAGGCGTACTCGGTGGTGCCGGCGCCGATGTCGACGAGCAGCACGCCGAGCTCGCGCTCGTCCTGCGAGAGGATCGCCTCGGCGGTCGCGAGCGGCTCGAAGACCATCTCGACGACCTCGATACCGGCGCGGTTGACGCAGGTCAGCAGCGTGCGCGAGCGGGTGACGTTCGCGGTCACGAGATGGACCATGACCTCGACGCGGGTGCCGAGCATGCCGAGCGGATCGTCGATGCCTCCCTGCTCGTCGACGATGAACTCCTGCGGCACGGCGTGCAGGATCTCGCGGACCGACGGCAGCGCCGCCGACAGCGCCGC
>JBJMGZ010000478.1:0-3361 GCA_045807605.1 Thermoanaerobaculia bacterium
TCTGCCCTGGATCAGGTCGATCACCTGATTGCGCGCATCCTGGAGCTATTCAATAAGAACGACCTCATCGTGAACCTCTGCGTCACGAGCAAGCCGAAGCTCGGTGCCAGGTTCAGCATGGCGCCGGAGAGCGACGCCAAGGGGGGCAAGGAAGCCCTTACGGCGGGAGAGATCGTCAATGCCTACCGCGGCCGCTACACCTATTCGGCGAAGCTCGCTCGAAGGCGTATCGAGTGTCCGCCCAAGGAAGATCGTGCCTCTCGGGATCCATGCCAGCCGCTCGACTTGGTTGATGATTCAAGGCCGCTCCTGATCTGCGATTTCGAAGCCGGGTTTTGCCATCGTTCCGAGGAGGGATTACCAGAAGAGTGCCGGGGCAATGGCCGATAAGAAACCCGACCTTCCCACTCCCCTCGCCCGGCGCTATGTCCGTTATGTTGTGGGCTTCGGTGTCGCGGTCGGCATCGGGCTGGCGCCCTTCCTCGGCAAGGTTCCGGGCCTAGACGTGCTGGCGCGGCTCTTCCCGTCAGACCTCCGGTCGATCCTCATCCCCTTCTCCGCGTTCCTCATGGGGCTGATCGCCGTAGCGATCCAGTTCTACTCGGGCGAATCGATCGACCGGCCGATTCTGCGGCGGAGGTTCACCCGCAGCCTCGTGGTCCTGTTGATCGGACTGCTCCTCCTGATCACCCTCCACAACCTGCTGGTCGTACAGTTCCCTATCAATGGGGGGCGCTCCAGCATTCCAGTCATCGTGGCGCAGTCCCGGACGAAAGATTGCGGCTGCAAGTCGAGCGACGACATCGAATGCCTGGTGGAGATCTCGATCAGCCCGAGGGCCGTTGAACGCTGCTGGGGCAGTCGCCCTCTGAAGATGAGCCGGCTGGTCCTGAGCCTTTCCTATCTCCTCGTGACAGGAGGCTTCGGAGCGCTCATCGGTCTCCTGCTGCTCCAGGAAGAGAGCCGTCGCCGAGAAGCCGCCGAGGCGAAGCGCTCGCGCAGGCAGATCAAGACTGCCTCCAACCTTTAACTCGGCCGTCACTTCGACAGCAAGCTCCGGGTGGTGAGAGGATCTCCCACGCGGTACCTTAGCGCCATGGAAAACGTCATGAAGAACCAGGAGATCGATCCCACAGCGGCCTGGGCCGCGGTCGAGACGCGGGACAGCCGGCTCGACGGCCGCTTCGTCTACGCGGTGGCCTCGACCGGCATCTATTGCCGGCCCTCCTGCCCGTCGCGCCGGCCGAAGCGGCAGAGCGTGTCCTTCTTCGGCGGGCCCGAGGAGGCGGAACGGGCGGGCTACCGCGCCTGCCGCCGCTGCCGTCCCCGGGCCGCGGGACCGACCGATCCCGAACGGTCGGTCGAGCGCGCCCGGGCCTGGCTGGACGCCCATTCCGACGAGCCGGTCACGCTGGCCGAGCTCGGCGAGGCCGTAGGCCTGAGCCCCTGGTACCTGCAACGGACCTTCAAGCGCCTGACCGGCCTCACTCCCAGGGAGTACGCCAGCGCCCGCCGGCTGGAGCGCCTGAAGACCCATCTCAAGAAAGGAGACGACGTGACCACGGCAACCTATGAAGCCGGCTACGGTTCCGGCAGCCGCGTGTACGAGCAGTCCGACGCCCGCCTGGGCATGACCCCCGCCACCTACCGCCGCGGCGGAGAGGGGACCACGATCCGCTACCGCACGGCCGACTCCCCTCTCGGGCGGATGCTCGTCGCCGCCACCGACCGCGGCGTTTGCGCCGTGACCTTCGGAGCCTCCGACTCCGAGCTCGAATCGGGGCTGCGCAAGGAGTACTCGAACGCGATCCTTGAAAGAACTGAGCTGGGAGAGGACCGGAAGCTGGAGGCCTGGACTTCCGCGATCGTCCATCACCTCGAAGGAGATGACCCGCGCCTGGCGCTGCCTCTGGATGTGCGGGCCACCGCCTTCCAGTGGCGGGTCTGGAAGGCGCTCCAGGAGATCCCCCGCGGCGAGACCCGCTCCTATGGCGAGATCGCGGCCTCGCTCGGCAAGCCGAGCGCCGCCCGCGCCGTGGCCCGCGCCTGCGCCAGCAACCGGGTGGCGCTCGCGGTCCCCTGCCACCGGGCCATCCGGGGAGATGGAGACACCGGCGGCTATCGCTGGGGCGAGGAGCGCAAGCGGCGGCTTCTGGAGCTGGAGAGCCGGGCGCAGTGAAGCTGCCGGCTCCGCCGGACTTCGACTTCGCCTGGACCCTCGGGTTTCTCGCCGCGCGGGTCGTCCCCTCGCTGGAGAACGTCGAGGATGGCGAGTACCGCCGCAGCCTGCGGGTGGACGGCCGGCCCGTGACGCTGGCCGTCCGCTTCCTTCCCGGCGAGCTGGCGGTGCGCTCGTCCCCGCGGCTGCCGCCCGTCAAGCTGCGCCGTCTGGTCACCCGGATGTTCGACCTCGACGTGGACCTCGGCGCCTTCCATGCGCTGGCCTCCGGCGATCCCCTGCTGCGCGACCTCGTGGCCGCGCGTCCCTGGATCCGCCTCCCGCAGTACCTCGATCCGTTCGAGGGCACCGTGCGGGCGATCCTGGGGCAGCAGGTGAGCCTGGCCGCGGCGAGCACCATGGTGGACCGCCTCGTGCGCAGAGTGGGCGATCCGGCGCCCGCTCCCTTCCTGGCCTTCCCGCGTCCCGAGGCCGTGGCGGCGCTCGGCCACCAGGGGCTCCTCGAGCTGGGCCTGACCCGGGCCAAGGCCGCGTCGCTCCACGGCTTGGCCTTGGCCGACCTGGATTGGAATCATCTGCGGACCGCCCCGGCCGAGCAGGCCGAAGCCGAGCTCGACGCCCTGCCCGGCATCGGACCCTGGACCGCCTCCTACGTCCGCATGCGCACGCTGGGAGACCGGGACGCCTTCCCGGCCGCCGACCTCGGCGTGATCAAGGCGCTCCGGGCGCTGCTCGCTGAGCAACCCTCACCAGCGCGGATCGCCGCCCTGGCCGAATCCTGGCGGCCCTGGAGGGCCTACGCGACCCTTCATCTCTGGCACTCGCTGGGCTGACGGAGGCCTGCATGCCTGATGCGGTATCCTTTGGCTGGGAGGCAATGCCGTGAACGAACGCGACTTGCTGGACGATCTTCTGACCCGAGGGGCGGCCCTCCTGAAATCCGCGGGAGCGCGCGAGGTCTATATCTTCGGGTCCGTGGCGACCGGGAGAAACCGCAGTGGCTCCGACATCGACCTCGCGGTATCCGGGCTTCCTCCGGCCAGCTTCTTTCCTACACTTGCCCGCTTGGGAGACCTCTTCGACCGGCCCGTGGACCTCGTCGACCTGGACCGCGCCGACCCGTTCACGTCGTACTTGAAGGGAAAGGGCCTCCTCCGGCGTATGGCCTGAGCTGATT
Organism: Thermoanaerobaculia bacterium; assembly: GCA_045807605.1. Classification (GTDB taxonomy): domain Bacteria; phylum Acidobacteriota; class Thermoanaerobaculia; order Multivoradales; family UBA5704; genus DATMER01. The sequence continues at coordinate 3,357 of JBJMGZ010000478.1, forward strand.
CCTTC
>JBJMGZ010000479.1:0-4070 GCA_045807605.1 Thermoanaerobaculia bacterium
CGGAATAGGAAACGAGGTGCTCTCATGGCGGAAGTGACGGTATCGTCCGAGTTCAAGGTAGAGATCCCTGAGGAGATCCGGGAGGCTTTGAAGCTTCGTCCCGGCGCGAAGCTCCAGGTCTTCAAGCTGGGGAACCGGATCGAGCTGGTCCCCGTCCGGCCAATTCAGGAGATGCGGGGCTTCCTCAAGGGCATCGATACGACTCTCGACCTGGGGTGAGGTACACCCCCAAGATCAAGAAGTAGCTACGCCTCCGCCGCCACCTCTTCCGCGTCCTCGATGTGCTTGCAGCCTTCCGTGTTGCAGATGTACTGCGTGCCGGACTTCTTGGTGACCTTCTCCAGGAGGAACTTGGCGCCGCACACGGGGCAGTCCTTGTTCACCGGCTTCTTCCACAGCGAGCCCTTGCACTCCGGGTAGCGGCTGCATGACCAGAAGGTCTTGCCGCGCCGCGAGCGCTTCTCCATCATCTCGCCCTTGCCGCACTCGAAGCAGGTCACGCCCGTGGGCTTCGGCGGCTCCGGCTTCGGGCCGGTCTTGCGGATGTTCTTGCACTCCGGATAGCCCGTGCAGCCGTAGAACGTGCCGAAGCGGCTGCGCTTGAGCGCCATCGGCCGGCCGCACTCCTCGCACGGTGGGACCTGCTCCTCGGCCGGCGCTTCGGTGCCATCGCCGTTGGTGGCCGGGGCTGCCGCCGCGGGCTCCTCCAGGTTGCGGGTGTAGGTGCACTCCGGATAGGTGCTGCAGGCCACGAAGGCGCCGAAGCGGCCGAAGCGGATGCGCAGCGGCGAGCCGCACTTGGGGCAGAGCTCGTCCATGGGCAGCCCTTCCCGCTTCACGTTCGGGAAGCTCTCGCCCGCGGTTTCGAGGTCGCGGCTGAACTTCTCGTCGAACTCCGCCACCGCGTGCTTCCACTCGATCTTGCCGTCCTCGATCTCGTCGAGCTGCTCTTCGAGCGCCGCCGTGTAACCCTCGTTCAGGATGTCGTTGAACCCCTTCTGGAGCAGCCCGTTGACCAGGCGGCCCAGCGTCGAGGGACGGAAGCGGCCCTCCGTCTTCTCCGCGTACTCGCGGTCCGACAGCGTCGAGAGGATCGTGGCATAGGTCGAGGGACGGCCGATGCCGTTCTCCTCCAGCGCCTTGACCAGCGTCGCCTCGCTGTAGAGCGCGGGCGGCTGGGTGAACTTCTGGTCCGACTGCAGGCGCAGCATCGCGAGCGTCTGCCCCTCGCGCAGCGGCGGCAGCGTGGCGGAGCTGCCTTCGTCTTCCCCATTGCCGTTGGCCGGCGTCTCCTCGTCCACGATCTCGCGGTAGACGGCGAGGAAGCCGGGGCTCTTCATCACCCGGCCGGTGGCGCGCAGCACATAGGGTCCGTTCTCGACGTCCACCTGGGTGACGTCGAAGACCGCGGGCTTCATCTGGGAGGCGACGAAGCGGTCCCAGATCAGCTTGTAGAGCTTGTGCTCGTCCGCGGGGAGGAAATCCCGGACCGCGTCCGGCGGCAGGTCGAAGGTGGTCGGGCGGATCGCTTCGTGCGCATCCTGCGCGCCCTTCTTCGACGGGTACGTGTTCGGCTTCTCGGGCACTGAATCCGCGCCGTAGGTGGCGGCGATGAGGTCGCGGACCTCGGCGACCGCCTCGTCCGCCACGCGGGTGGAGTCGGTGCGCATGTAGGTGATCAGGCCCACGGCGCCGCGGTCGCCCATCTCGCGCCCTTCATAAAGGCCCTGGGCGAGCCCCATGGTGCGCTTGACCGAGAAGCCGAAGCGGCGCGCCGCCTCCTGCTGCAGGCGGCTGGTGATGAACGGCGGCAACGGCCGCTGCCGCGACTCCTTGCGGTCGATCCTGCCGACCTGGAAGGAACCTTTCTCCAGCGCGCTGACGATCTTCGCCGCGTCCTCGCCGTTGTCCACCTCGGCCTTTTTGCCGTCGATGCGGTGGAGCCGGGCGTTGAACGGCGGCGGCTGGTCGGCCTGGAGGTCGGCGCCGAGGATCCAGTACTCCTCGGGCTTGAAGGCCTCGATCTCGTCCTGACGGTCGCAGACCATCTTGAGCGCGACGGACTGCACGCGGCCGGCGGACAGGCCCTGCTTGACCTTCTCCCAGAGGAGCGGCGACAGGCGGAAGCCCATCATGCGGTCGAGCACGCGGCGGGCCTGCTGCGCGTCGACCTTCTTGAGATCGATCTCGCCCGGGTTGGCGAGGGCGTGGAGCACGGCGCGGCGGGTGATCTCGTTGAAGGTGACGCGGCGGATGGACTCGGGATCCTTGTCCAGGACCTCGGCGATGTGCCACGCGATGGCCTCGCCCTCGCGGTCCGGATCGGGAGCGAGATAGATGACATCCGCCTTCTTCGCGGCCTGGCGCAGCTTCGCCACGACGTCCTTCTTCGCGGGCAGGATGTGGTAGCGCGGCTCGAAATCGGGGCCGATCCCGATGTCCTTCTTGCCTTTGACGAGGTCGCGGATGTGCCCGAGGGAAGCCTCGACGGCGTAGTCGCGGCCGAGGAACTTCTTGAGGGTCTTGGTCTTGGTCGGGCTCTCTACGATGACAAGGTTCTTCGCCATGGTGGTCCATCTCAACGCCGTCGAGGGCGTTCGATATTTCTGTGAGGGGCGCAACCCGTTGGCAGGGCCGGGACACTAGCACCCCGGCGCCCGGGCCGCAAGCTGGGGTTTCTCCAGCCTCTGCAACAAGGGCGCATTCCCGGGGGGGCCAGAAAGGACGAAAAGGACCTAAGGGGGTGTCTGAGAAGTGGCGATTCTGTAGGCATGCCCCTCCCAATGTAGAGACGCCCCGTGGGGCGTCTCTGGGGCGGCGACATCGTCTCTGCCCTTTTCGGACGCCCCGCGGGCGCGTCGTCGCAGGCGGAACTGTTCTCCCCCGCCGCGGAGACGCCCCACGGGGCGTCTCTACATTGGGGGACCTTTCCAGACACCCTCTAAGGGACGAAAAGGACGAATAGGACACGAGCCGGCCCGGAAGCTCTCCTCGTCCTTTTGGTCCTTCAGGCCTTCACCGCCCATACACCCCGCCCGGCAACCTCTTCACCAGCCCACCCAATTCCAGCTCGAGCAGCGCCCCGAGCACCTGGTCCACCGGCAGGCCGGCTGCCGTAGCGAGCTCTTCCGGAGCCCGGCTGCTCCCCTTGGGCAGCGCGCCGAGAACCTGCCCCGCGAGCCCCTCCGGCGGCTCGGGCTCGGGGGGCGCTTCGGTGCAAAGCTGCAACGTGGCGCCCACCCCGAGCAGCTCCTCCAGGATCTCCTTCGGATGCTGCACGAGCGCGGCGCCGTCGCGGATCAGGGCGTTGGGGCCGAGGGAGCGCTCGTCGAAGATGCGGCCGGGCACGGCCCAGATGTGCCGGCCCAGGTCGAGCGCGTGGCGCGCGGTGACCAGCGAGCCCGAGCGCGGCGCGGCCTGGACGACCAGCGTGCCCGCGGCGAGCGCCGCGATCACCCGGTTGCGCACCGGGAAGTGCCAGGCCCGGGGCTCCGCTCCGAACGGCAGCTCCGACACCACCGCCCCCCGCGCCGCGATCTCTTTCCCCAGGTCGGCATGGCCGGCGGGGTAGTCGACCCCGAGACCGCAGCCGAGCACCGCGACCGTGCGGCCCTCGGGCGCCGACAGCGCGCCGCGGTGGGCCGCGGCATCCACCCCGCGGGCGAAGCCGGAGACCACCGTCACGCCGGCGGCGGCGAGAGCGCGGGCGAAGAGCTCGGCGACCTCGCGGCCGTAGGGATCGGCCTTGCGCGAGCCGACGATGGCCACGGCGTGCCCGAGGGGGATCTCGCCGCGCACCGAGAGCACCGGCGGCGGCATCGAGAGATGGCGCAGGACCGCGGGATAGCCGGGCTCTCCGGCGAGGACGATCCGCGCGCCAAGCCGATGGGCCTCCTCCCGCTCGCGGGCGGCGGTCCTGGCCACTTCATCGGGCCGGGCGGCCAGGGCGAGGGCCTTCTCCAACTGGGCCTTCGGCACGCCGATCCGGCGGGCCAGGCGCTCGGGCGGTTCGGTCGAGCCGAGCCAGCGCTCGAGCTCCTCGGCCAGGCGGTAGACCGCGGGCCGCGAGA